>NZ_DATAGQ010000117.1:0-15323 GCF_036263595.1 Geminicoccus sp.
GCCTCATAGTCCTCGGGCCGCACGATTGCCTTCTTGACGCGTTCTGCCGTCTCGGGGCTTTCCATCACCGACTTGTAGCCGGAGAACAGCATGTTCTCCTGCATCCAATTCTGGGCGATGGCAAACTTGCCGTTCTGGTCCTTAAATCCGTACCAGGAGGCGAACTTCTTGACGTCCTCGGTCAATGCCTCGGAGCGCTCGCGGGCGCTCATGACGTAGAGGCCGCTGTCGATGATGCCCCAGGGCTGGTCGGCCATCGGCACGAGGCTGCAGCTTCCTGCGATCTGCGAGCGGCCCGGGCGGTTGAAGGTCTCGATGTCGTAGATCTGCTGCGGGCTGATCATGTAGCGGCCGGACGCGAAAGCGTCGATGTAACCGCCCTCGTTGAAGGTGAAGACCTCCTGGGAGACCATTCCTGACTGCCAGAGCTTCTTCCAGGCGGCGAGCGTCTTGTAGTACGGGCCGTCCTCGTCGGTGGTGATGGTCGGCTTGTGGGTCTCCGCATCGGCAATGGTGCCGCCGCGATTGATCACCTCAAGCACGAAGCCCCAGGAGATGCCGAACCACTCGCCGAACCAGTGCGGCAGGAACGGCGTCTCGATCCCCTTGTCCTTCATCTTGTAGACGAGATCGTAGAGCTCGTCCCAGTTCTTCGGCATGTCGGCGTCAGTGAAGCCGTTCTCTTCCCAGAGCTTGCGGTTCAGGACGATCGTGCCGCGCGTGCTGGCGAAGTAGGACAGGCCCAGGAGCTTGCCCTTGTAGCTCCAGGCGTCCTTCAGGTTCGGATAGAGCTCCGCGTCGATCTCGGCAAAGTTCGGCTGCTCGTCGACTGGCACCACCCAGCCTGCGTCATAGTAGCGGCAGGCCGAGGATGGATTGGCGTACAACACGTCGAGTTGCGCGCCCGCCATCAGGTTCTGTTCCATCAGGGCAGGATAGTCGCCCGTGACGGTGGCGTAGTCGACGTGGCCGCCAAGCTCGTTGTTGTAGCGGGCGACGTTCGCCTGCACCACGTCGGTGCGGAAGTTCCAGCCGCGCATGTAGACCGTCTCGCCGCTGGTCGGCTTCAGGTCCATTCCCTGCGCGGAAGCCCGGGAGGCTCCACTCATCAACGCGACGCCGGCAGCACCTGCCAGCAAACCAAAATCACGCCGTTTCATGTCTTCCTCCGCATTTCGAACCATTATCGCCTGTAATCACGCGGACTACGAGACGGATACTGCCAAGCCACATGTACAACGTCGGCCCAACGCCGCGGTCATCGAGATGAAGAACAGGATCCCCGACAAAAGCAGTCGGCGGCCAGATCATGTCATCCCGTATAGACCCCGCCGGTTACATTGATCCCCTGCCCGGTCATGAAGCGCGCCGCATCCGAGAGAAGAAACGCAACGACGCCTGCGACATCTTCCGGCGTTTCCAGGCGACCGAGTGGCGTCATGGCGACGTACTCGGCGATCACCTGCTCGGGCGACATGCCCCGGAGCTTCGCCTCCCAGATGACCTCGCGCTCCTGCATCCCCGTCCTCACAAAGCCCGGACAGACGCAGTTCACCCGGATGCCCTTGGGGGCCAGCTCCCGCGCCAGCGCCTGAGTCCAGCCGAACACGGCGAACTTGCTGGCGGAGTAGTGCGCGAGCAGCGGCGCGCCGACCTTGGCGGCCAGCGAAGCCGTATTGCAGATCACGCCCTTGCGCTCGGACTGGAGAAAGTAACGGGCGGCGTACTGGTTGGTCAGGAACACACCGCGTGCGTTGACGTCGAAGTTGAAGTCCCATTCCTCGTCGGTCAGATCGACCGCCCGGTTCATCGTCGACACGCCGGCATTGGCAACGAGGTAGTCCAAGGCTCCCAGATGCCCGAGGGCCGTCTCGAAACCTCGTTCGACGCTGTCGCGCCTGCGCACGTCCATCTCGACGGCGGCATGAGTCGCCCCCAGAGACCCGGCTGTCCGCTCGGCCGACGGAAGGTCCAGATCGGCGATCACGATCCGCACCCCATGATCGGCAAGCGTCCGAGCGATCGCCAGCCCGATGCCGGTGCCGCCTCCAGTGACGATGGCAGTCTTACCAGCCAGGTCGACGCCGATACCGGTCAATGGCTTCCCCTGTCGTCCGCTGAGGCGCGCATCATCGAAACAAGCGGAAGCGAACGGCAGCAGGGGCCGATAACAACCCCGTGCCAAGCAACTCCGCCTGGAGGAAGGCTATCGATATCAGGCGGTAGGTCAAACATTTTCTAACACAAACTTGCTGTTCGAGTTTGTGCGATAGCGTTGCGGCGTGAACAATCCGAAGCTATCGTCGGGGCACCATGAAAACGTGCCGTTCGACGAGGCACCGCAGCAAGAAGGAGCGGCATGATGGACGGCAGGTCGGAGCGTCCCGCCATCTCGCCGGCCATCCCGCCCGCCAGCGAAACCGAAAGCCGCCGGGGCAGCGCCGTCATTGCGGCAGCGCGTCGCCGGGCGCTGCACGCTGCCATCACCGAACGCGGCGAGGTGTCGGTGTCCGACATCGCTAAGGAGTTCGGGATCTCCGAGATGACGGTGCGTCGGGATCTGGATGTTTTGCAGCAGAGTGGCTCCATTGAGCGGTCTCATGGCGGGGCCGTGCTCGCGAAGCCGGCAATTGCCCCTTCCGAACCGTCCTTCGCTGCCAGACGCAATGTGCGTGCCAAAGCGAAGCAGGCGATCGCACGCGCGGCTGCCGAGTTGATCGCGGAGCGGGACGTGGTCGGGCTCGATGTGGGCTCGAGCATCGCCTACCTCGCCGCGGAGATCGGGTCGCGCAGCGGGCTCAGCATCGTCACGAACAGCCTGCAGGCGGTGGCTGCCCTCACCCGCAGGCCGGTGATGTCGGACGTTTATGTCGTGGGCGGGTATCTGCGGGCGCGCGAGGGCTCGCTCTGCGGCGCCATCACGCAGCGACAGCTCGCGGACCACTGGCTGAACAAGGCGTTCGTCGGCGTGGCCGGCATCAATCCCGACGGACTGTTCGACTATTCGGTCGAGGAGGTCCAGGTGACCCTGGGCTACATTCGGCGGGCCACCGAGGTGATCGTGCTGTGCGACAGCAGCAAGTTCGGGCGCCGGAGCTTTGCGCGGGTGTGCGGATTGGAGTCGATCTCCACCTTGGTGACGGACCAGATGCCGCCGCCCGACATCGAGGAACCGCTCCGCCGTCACGGGGTGAACATCGTCGTCGCCGAGAGTGAACGGGAACTGGACGCGTAGGGACTTCCGACGCGTCGCTATTGGAAAGGTTGTTCGATCGTGTTCGATCTGTTGCGTGAGCGGAAGAAGCTCGTCATCGCCATGGTGCATATCGGTGCTCTGCCGGGAACGCCCCTCTATGACGAGAAGGGCGGGATGGCGAAGCTGGTCGATGGCGTACTGGCCGATCTTCGCGCGCTGCAGGAGGGCGGCGTCGATGCCGTCATGTTCGGCAACGAGAACGACCGGCCCTACTCGCTGAAGGCCCCGCTCGCCTCCGCCGTTGCGATGAGCTCGATCATCTCGACCGTGAAGCCGGAGATGACCGTGCCGTTCGGCGTGAACTATCTCTGGGACCCGACCGCCAGCGTCGAGATCGCCGTGGCCACGGGTGCCAAGTTCGTGCGCGAGATCTTCACGGGCGTCTATGCCTCGGACATGGGCGTGTGGGCGCCGGACTGCAAAGGTGCCTTTCTTGCCAGGCGCAACCTGGGGCGACCGGATCTGAAGCTGTTCTTCAACATCAATGCCGAGTTCGCGGATTCGCTCGACCGCCGTCCGATCGAGATGCGCGCCAAGAGCGCGGTGTTCTCGTCCATGGCCGATGCCATCCTGGTGTCCGGGCCGATCACGGGGCAGGAAGCGGACCAGTCGGAGTTGCGCCGGGTGCGCGAGACGCTGCCGGACACGCCGGTGTTCGCCAACACGGGCGTGCGGATCGACAATGTCGAGGAGACGCTGAAGATCTCCGACGGCTGCATCATCGGCACGCACTTCAAGGTCGACGGCAACACCTGGAACGCTGTCGATCCGGATCGTGTGCGCCGCTTCATGGACAAGGTCGGGACGCTGCGCTGACCATGGCGCAGCCCTTCAGCGTCGATGCTGTCGTCTGGGACATGGACGGCACGCTCGTCGACAGCGAGCCGCTGCACGAGCGGGTGTTCTACGCCACCTGCCGGCGGCACGGCGTCGACCTGTCTGATCTGGATGCCGGCGTGTTCGTTGGCGTCCACCAGTATGATGTCTGGAACGCGGTCGCCCACCGCTTCCCGCCCACGGTCAGCCGCGAGGCTTGGCTGGCGGACCTGGATGCCGAGTACGTGGCCGACCAGGGCAGCCTGACGGCGATGCCGGATGCACAGCGGATCGTGAGCACGCTTCATGCCGCCGGCATGAAGCAGGCGTGCGCCACCAACTCGGCTGGCGTGGTGGTTGCAGCCAATCTGATGACCCTGGACATCCTGCCTTTCCTCCAAGCGACGGTGACGCTGGACGACGTGAAGGAGGGCAAGCCGGCGCCCGAGCCATACGCCCGCGCCTGTACCCTGCTGGGCGTGGCGCCGGAACGGGCCGTTGCCATCGAGGACAGTATCACCGGGCTCATGGCAGCACGGGCAGCCGGACTGCATACGATCGGCTTCGCCTCCAACCACCATATCGCCGCCAAGCCGGAGTTCCACGTCCTGGCCGACCGGGTGATCCACCGGCTGGACGAGGTGCTGTCGCTCGTCACCATGCCGGCTGCTGCAAGGTAGTTACTGATGGCCTACAAGATCGACCCCGAGCAGGACCGGGTCTATGTCGAGGAGTTCCGCAAGAACCTGATGGGCCATCACAGCCCGGGCCTGCAGCGCGTGCTCAATTCGCTCAGGCGCAGCAAGGACGGGCGGCAGCTCACCATCCTGATGACCGTCCCGTTCAAGCAGTGGGTGATCGCGTGGCTGCCCAAGAACCGGTGGGAGGCGATCGAGATCGACGACCGCATCGTGTTCGAGAGCCGCGAAGAGGCCGAGTGGCACGTGTTCTGCCGGCGCTGGGAAGAGGCGACTGGCGAGAAGATCGACAATCGCTGAGGCCCGTTCGTCCAGACCTACTTGCCCGCTGCACCTCGGGAGCCGTCCTTGTTCAAGATCCTCGGTTACACGCAAGAGATCTCGGTCGCCCCTGGCGAGACGCTGACCTGCAAGATCTCGGCGGAAGAGAATCAACGTTACTTTGCGCGTATCGTCCGGCTGGTGAACGGGGACTGCAATCCGGAGGGACCCGGCTTCAGGGTCGATCCGGTGCCGAGCGACATCGAGGGCTGGTACGAGGGCAGCAAGCAGTCCACGGACGCCGGCTCCTATATGGTCGTGCGTGGCCTGAGCGGGATCGAGGAGGGTGCTCCCCTCACCTTCATGGCTGCCATCTGGCCCACCTACATCAAGAGCCCGCTGCGGCAGGTGATCCTGGCACTGGACGGCGGTGGCACGCCCCTGCGGCTGCTGATCGAGCCAGGTGGAAGGCTCGTGCTGGAGGTAGGCGACAGCCGGGTCCAGCTGTCCACGCCGCTCCTGGACCGGCACTGGTACCGGGTGGCCGTGACGGTGAACGTCACGGAGGTGACGCTCGGCGCTGAGATGCTACGGGACTTCCCAATGAGGAAAGTGCCGGAAGAGGCGCAGGCGACCCTGGCCGCCGAGGCTTCCTTTGCGGGCAGTGACCTGTATCTGGCGGGTGCGCCGTCCAGCACGCGCGTCGAGGATCATTTCAACGGCAAGATCGACCGGCCGACGCTGCTCGCGGCGAGCGTGCCGGTCGAGCTGCAGCAGCCCTACCTGGACCGGCCGCTGCCACCCGGCCACGGCAGTGCCGTCATCGCCGCCTGGGACTTCTCGATCGGCATGGAAGGCACGGTCGCGACCGACATCGGACCACGGCGGCAGCATGGCGAGCTGAGGGAGCTGCCGGCGCGTGCCATGACCGGGTTCAACTGGACCGGTCAGGTCCATGACTGGAAGCAGCGCCCGGAGGAGTATGGGGCGATCCACTTCCACCAGGACGACCTGTACGACGCGAACTGGACGACCTCGTTCACCTGGAAGGTGCCGGAGGATTTCCGCAGCGGACCCTATGCCGTCCATGTGAAGGCCGGCGAGAACAGCGAGTACGCCACGAACGAGGACTTCATCCCGTTCTACGTCCGCCCGCCGAGGGAGAAGGCCAAGCGCAAGGGGCGGCCGAAGCTGGCCTTCCTGGCGCCGACTAACTCCTACATCGCCTATGCCAACGACAGCCAGGTCCTGATGGACCGGGGTGCGGAGACGGGCATGAACCGGCTGCTCAACCTGCAGCACGCCGACGTCTACCTGCACGAGCACCCGGAGCTGTGCGCCTCGCTCTACGACAAGCACGCCGACGGCAGCGGCGTCTGCTACTCAAGCCGGCTCAGGCCGGTGCTGAACATGCGGCCGCGCTACCATTCCTGGCTCGGCAGCCACGGCTCGGCGCTCTACCAGTTCAACGGCGACACCCACATCTTCGCCTGGCTGGAGCACCTGCAGGTCGACTACGACATCATCACCGACGAGGACCTGCACGAGGACGGCTTCGAGCTGCTCGAGGGCTATCAGGTCGTCGTGACGGGCACGCATCCCGAGTACCATTCGACCGCCATGTGGGACGCGATGAAGGCGTTCCTGGGGCAAGGTGGCCGGCTCATCTACATGGGCGGCAACGGCTGGTACTGGCGGGTGGCGTTCCATCAGAGCCTGCCGGGCGTGATCGAGGTGCGGCGGGCCGAGGACGGGACGCGGACCTGGGAGGCCGATCCGGGCGAGTACTACCAGAGCTTCAACGGCGAGTTCGGGGGCTTGTGGCGCCGGGTCGGGCGTCCGCCCAACCTGATCGCCGGCATCGGCTTCGTGGCGCAGGGTTTCGACATGTCGGGCTACTTCCGGCGCCAGCCGGGGGCCGACAGCCCGCGGGCGGGCTTCATCTTCCAGGATGTGCCGGACGAGATCATCGGCGATTTCGGGCTGATCGGCGGGGGTGCGGCCGGCATCGAGCTGGATGCCATGAACCACAAGCTGGGCACGCCCCACCATGCCTTGTGCCTCGCGACCTCGGAGGGGCATACGCCGCTCACGATCGTCACCAAGGAAGAGGTGCTGGTCATGCCGGTGGCGGCAGGCGGAGACCAGCACGACAAGGTCCGCGCCGACATGGTGTTCTTCGAGACCTCGTCGGGCGGGGCGGTGTTCTCGACGGGCTCGATCGCCTGGGCCGGCTCGTTGTCGTGGAATGGTTACGACAACAACGTCGCCAGGATCACCGGCAACGTGCTCAGGCGGTTTTTGGAACCCGCCCCTTTCGAGGCGCCCTGAGCGTGTCGAAAGAAGTCTAACCCGCTGATTCTCTTTATGTCCTCGGGTTCGTTCATGCAGAACGACATCTGAAGGTTGCGCACTCCCTGTCTGCTCCTGGATGAAGCGGACAGGGAGCATAGCATGAAACCAACGGCGCGGTACGTCTTGTCGATCAGGCCGCCAGCAGCGTGATCTCCTGCCTGGCCGCCTCGACCGAACGGGTCCGCTGCTCGGCACCGAGTGCGATGCCCTCGGCGCGCACGAACTGGATGTCGTCGATCCCGAGGAAGCCGAAGAAGGCCTTCAGGTAGGACTCCTGGTGTTCAATGGCGTCCAGGGACGTGCCGGCATAGAAGCCGCCGCGCGACGAGGCCACGACCATGCGCTTGCCGCCAGCCAGGCCCTCCGGCCCATTCCCGGTGTAGCGGAACGTCTTGCCGACGACGGCCAGCCGGTCCAGCCAGGCCTTGAGCTGGCTGCTGATCGAGAAATTGTACATGGGCGCGCCGATCACGACGATGTCGGCGGCCAGGAATTCCTCCAGCAGCTCGCTGCCAAGCGCCAGGTCCTGCTGCAGCTCAGGAGCGCGGTCCGCTGCCTCGATGGACGCCCCGGCGAGATAGGCGCCGGACAGATGCGGCACGGGCTCCGCGGCGAGATCGCGGTAGCGGATCTCCAGGCCGGGGATGGTGCGGGCCAGCTTGTGGACCAGCTCAGCCGAGAGCGCGCGGCTGACCGAGCTTTCGCCCAGGATGCTGGAATCGACATGCAGCAGCTTCATCGCGGTACCCTTCGTTCTTCCGTGGCGCGCGCTGCGCCTTGCTGGCATCAGAGGTAGCCACGGAACGATCACGCGATTAGCGGCCTGTTCTCGAACAGACCGTTCCACCAGTAGAACGATCGAGCAGCCATGCGCGACCTGAACGACCTGGCCTGTTTTGCGGCGGTAGTGCGGCACGGGGGCTTCTCCCCGGCGGCACGGGTGCTCAAGCTGCCGAAGTCCAACCTCAGCCGGCGGATCGCGCGGCTGGAGGAGCAGCTGCGCGTCCGCCTCCTGGAACGGTCGACCCGCAAGGTCAGCGTCACCGACATCGGCGCGCAGTATTACCGTCATTGCCAGGAGATGATGGCCGCCGCGGAGGCCGCGGACGAGGCGGCAACGAGGCTGCAGGCGCAGCCCCAGGGGCTGGTGCGGGTCGGCTGCCCGCCGGGGCTGTCGCGCGAGCTGGCAGAAGCCCTGCCGCGCTTCCTTGCCGCCTATCCGAAGGTCAGGGTCCAGTTCGTGATCGCGAGCCGGCCGCTCGACCTGGTCGAGGAGCGGATCGACGTGGCCTATCGTGTGCGGCCACGCACGGAAATGGACCCGAACCTGATCGTGAAGGTGCTGGGGGTCAGCACGCTGGTCGGCGTGGCGAGCCCGGCCCTCCTGGCTGGTCGGCGGGTGCCGACGACACCGGACGATCTCCTCGGGCTTCCGACGCTGGGGCACACGGAGCAGCTTGGCGAAACGAGCTGGCCGCTGCACGGGCCTGACGGCAAGACCATCACCTTCCCGCACGAGCCCAGGCTGGCGACGACCGACTTCCACATCCTGATGGAGAGTGTGGTCCAGGGGATCGGCGTCGGCTTCGTCCCGGGCCAGATGGTGCGCGAGCCGCTAGGCGATGGCAGGCTCGTGCGGATCCTGCCGGACTGGCATGCGGGCGAAGGCATGCAGCATCTCGTGTTCACGTCGCGGCGGGGGATCCTGCCGGCGGTGCGGGCGATGATCGATTTTTTGGCGGAGGTGCTGCGCACCTGAGGGCGGCAGGATCGGCATATCGACCCTGTTCGTCTCGCACGCAACATGACCGTCCAGTTGGTAAGGCTTCTAGATCCTGGGCTCGGAACTCGATCGGCCTGCTGACGGACGGTCCGGTAAGTCCTCCTTCCGGGACGTCGGCGTGCCGGGCGACGCTTCGGCGCTCGCGACCTGATCAAGGTTTGCGATCAGGCGCGTCAGCAGCGCTACGAGCAGCTTGGCCTCCTCGCCCGTGAAGTCGTGCAATACCTCACGATTACCCCGAAGCAAGACAGCAACTGCGTCCGGCAGGCGCGCTTTCGCGGCCTCCGTGAGCGTGATGCGGCTGCTGCGCCCATCAGTCGGGTCGGGCGCACGCTGGATCAGCCCGTCACGCTCCATGCGGGCGAGCATCTGTGCCATCGGCGGCTGCTCGATCTTGGCAAAGCGGGCGAGATCACGCTGCGTGCATGCTTGGCCATCCTGAAGTGCGACCAGCACCGGCAGATGCCCAACGCCGAAGCCAAGTGGCTTCAGCCGCGCCTCGCTGAGGCGGGCAAACCCGCGCGCCGCAAGGCTGATCAGGTGCCCGGGCGTCGAGAGCACATCCAGGTCCATCGCACCACACCCCTTGCACCCACTGCAGCCCCGATACATACGTGCATATGTAAACCCGCTGGCTTTTACCGCAACGCCCGCGCCACGCAAGGAGAGACCCGATGGACGATGACGTCAAAGTCCTTGAACGCATCTACGACCGCTTCAACGCGCGTGACATTGACGGCGTGCTGGCCGCGCTCGCCGATGATGTCGCCTGGGCCAACGGGATGGATGGCGGCCACGTCCATGGCCGCGAGGCCGTACGCGCGTACTGGACGCGCCAGTGGGCCATGGTCAGTCCGCATGTCGAGCCCGTGGGCTTCCATCGGACCGCGGACGGCGCGATCATCGCAGAGGTCCGGCAGTCCGTCCGCGATCTCGAAGGCAAGCCGCTCCAGGGGCAGACGCATGGATTGAAGGACAAGACGGTCGGACACGTCTTCCGTCTTCGAGAAGGCAAGGTGGCGCGCTTCGACATCCAGGATGCCGCCTAGTGCACAGGCCTATGCAGAGCCAGCGCGCGATGGAGGTGGCGAGGACGACGCCTGAGAGTAGGTTGGCGGCAAGATTGTCGTAGCGAGGTGGAATGACGAAAGGCAAAGCAGCGGACGTCCGCCTTGCCACCTACGGCTCGCTCGCACCCGGCCGGGTCAATCATCACCAGCTTGCGGCGCTGGAGGGGCGCTGGCTGCGGGGTGTGGTGAGGGGCAGGCTGGTCGAGGCCGGTTGGGGAGCGTCGCTGGGGCATCCGGGACTGGTGCTGGATCTGGAGGGGCCGGTTGTCGAGGTTCATGTCTTCGAGTCGGCGGTGTTGCCCCAGCACTGGGAGCGTCTGGATGCCTTCGAGGGCGATGGTTACCGGCGGGTGGTCGCACGGGTGGTGACCGACGAAGGCGAGATGGACGCCTGGATCTATGCACTCGCCACGTGAGTCGGGTGCGATGGTTGCCGGAGCCGCCCGGAAGACTGGATGGTTGGGCCGAGCCCGGCCATGACGACCATGGTGGATTGTCCGCGGTGCGCATCCAGTGACCGGGCAAAAGAACGGCGCCACCTGCTGGTGACGCCGTGCTTCCTCAACGCGTGCTGAACTGACGGAGCGTCAGAGCACCCGGGTACTTTCGCCGACGGCTGCCTGGGGCTGGACGCGCAGGTTGTTCTGCACGTGCTTCACGCCGGAGATGTTGTCGGCGATGTCCTCGGCGCGCCGCTTGTCGTTGCGGCTGTTGACGGTGCCGTTCAGGGTCACCTCGCCGCTGGCGATGGTCACCTCGATCTCGGTGGCGTCGAGATAGGGATCGTCGGTCAGGCGGTCCTGGACGTCCTCGCGGATGCGGTCGTCCGAGCGGGTGTAGCCGCGCGGGCCCTTGCCACGGTGATGCTGGGCGCCCTCGTCGCCTTGGCGGGCGTCCTGGCGGCGGCGGCGCTCGGCGTCGTCGCTGCCGAACCAGGTCGCGATCTCGTCGCCGGCGCGCTCGAAGAAGCCGCGGTCCTCGTTGAAGCCGCGCTGGCCGCCATACGACTCGCGGCCATAGCCGCCGAAGCCGCGGTCCTGCCCACGGCCCCCGTAGCCCCGGCCGACATCCGCGCCATACATCTGGCCGGTCAGCCCATGGCCACTGAAGCTGCCACGCGGGCTGCCGCGGTCCCAGTCGCCCTGGCCACTGTCATAGAAGCGGTCATCGTCGCGCCGGGCGAAGTCACGCTCCTCGGCCGGATAATGTCCGCGACCCCGATCGCCGCCGCGCTCCCGGCCACGATAGTCGTCCCGGTCATCCTGCCAGCCACGAAACCGATCGTTGTATGTCATGATCTTGAACCTCTTCCTGACATGCAAGCCGTTTTGGCCCTCTGCGCGATTCAAAAAACCGCGTTGGACGAGGTTCCATTCAGGCGGCCATGCAGGTTACTCGGCACAGGGCACCACGCCGAGCATGTCCCGTCGTCAGAACTTGCGGTGCACGAGGTCGTGGATGAAGGCGAGCTTGTCGATCACCGCGGGCGACAGGATGAAGGGGTAGAGGTCGGGCTGGCCCATCGAGCGGTTCAGGCTGTTGACCGCGAAGGTGAGCGGCAGCCAGGCATCGATCAGCTCCTGGACGTCCTTCGCACGGGTGGGACGGACCTGCATGTCGGTGGTGAGCTCAGGCTCGAGGTTGCTGACCCTGGGCTCGATCTTCAGGCCGAAGGCGCGCGCGGTTTCCAGCGTGTCCACGATATGGAGGTAGTGGGTCCAAGTTTCCGCAAAGTCCTCCCAGGGATGGGTGGTCGCATAGGAGCTGACATAGTTCTCCTGCCAGTCGGCGGGGGCACCCTCGGCATAGTGGCGCTTGAGCGCCTCGCCATAGTCCTCGCGCTCGTCGCCGAACACCTCGCGGCATTTCTCCAGGGCGACGGGGTTCGCGGCTACCAGGATGTCCCAGTAATGGTGGCCGACCTCGTGGCGGAAGTGGCCGAGCAGCGTGCGGTAGGGCTCGCCCATCTCGTGGCGGGTCTTCTCGCGGTGGACGTCGTCGGCCTCCGCGATATTGAGCGTGATCAGGCCCTGGTCGTGGCCGGTCAGCACTTGCGGCGGCTTGGCCTGGGCCGGGCCGGTCGGCTTGTCGGACAGGAAGTCGAAGGCCAGTCCGTGGTCGGGATCGTCGTCCAGGTTGTCGAGCGGGAGCTTGAGCGCGATCAGCGTATAGAACAGGCGGTGCTTGGCCGCCTCGATCTTGCGCCACCGGTCCAGGTTCTCCGGCACCGACAGATCGGGTACCGTGCGGTTGTGCCGGCAGGCCTTGCAGAGGGTCTCCTCGCTGCCTTCCGGAACCATCCAGTTGCAAAGGTCGTGCTGCGCGTTCTCGCAGAACTTCAGTCGACGCTCCAGGGCGAACAGCGGGCGCCACTCGTCGCCGTCCGGCTCCAGGGCCGACAGCATCGCATCGTCAGGAAGATAGCCCAGCCGGTGTCCGCAGCGCACGCAGGTCGTGTTCTCGAAATAAAGCAGTTGCCCGCAATGCTGGCACTCGAAAAGTTTCATCGTCTTTCTCGCCGGTTCAACCGGAATGTTCCACAAGGTCCGGACGCTGAAACGTGCCGGTGCCAAGGAGGTTGCGGTGCGGTGGATGAATTCGACGCGACGTCGGCCGGGGAATGGGGCGCATGCCATTGACGGCGCCTGCCGCCGGGGCGAACGGTGCGCACAGATCAGCAAGAGGAGGCCAGGCCCATGTCATTCGCCAACTATCCGAGCTTGAAGGACGCCGTCGTGTTCGTCACGGGCGGCGCGTCGGGCATCGGGCTGGAGATCGTGCGGGCCTTCGGCGAGCAGGGCTCCAAGGTCGGCTTCATCGACATCGACGAGAAGGGTGGCCGGTCGGTCGCGGACGAGTTGAAGACCAAGGGCGTCAGCGTTGCCTTCCAGCCCTGCGACCTGCGCGACATCCCGGCCCTGCAGGCGGCGTTCAAGGCGCTGGAGGCGGAGTTGGGGCCAGCGACCGTGCTCGTCAACAACGCGGCGCGCGACGACCGGCATGGCTGGGAGGCGGTGACGCCCGAATACTATGACGAGCGGATCTCGGTGAACCTGCGCCACATGTTCTTCGCCACGCAGGCAGTGGCACCGGGCATGATCGCGGCCGGCAAGGGCTCGATCATCAATTTCGGCTCGAACTCCTGGTGGCAGGCGAGCGGAGGGATGCCGGTCTATACCAGCGCCAAGGCAGCCGTTCACGGCATGACCCGCTCGTTCGCACGCGACCTCGGCAAGCACCGGATCCGCGTGAACACGGTGGTGCCGGGCTGGGTGATGACCGAGCGGCAAAAGGAACTGTGGGTGACGCCGGAGCTCCTGGAGAAGACGATGGAGCGGCAGTGCCTGCCCTTCCCGATCGAGCCCGTCTACCTGGCACGGATGGTGCTGTTCCTGGCTTCCAACGACTCGGCCATGTGCACCGCCAACAACTACATGGTGGAAGCCGGCTCGATCTGAGCAGGACGTTCACCTGACGGAGGAAACGGCGGCTGCAACAATTGAAACAAGCCGCGGCTTCCCGTGCCGTCATCGTGAAACAGGGCGCGCCTACTCACCCTCCATGCCAAGCGGTGGCGGTGGAAGGTGAGCGACGATGCGGCGGCCTGACGAGACGAACGCGGACATCTCGCCCGTGCGGGCGCTGCGCAACGGCCTGCTACCGGCGCTGGCGGCAAGCTTCGCGCTGAACTTGCTGATGCTGGCGCTGCCGCTCTACAGCCTGCAGCTCTATGACCGGGTGCTCTCCAGCGGCCATGTCGAGACGCTGCTGCTCCTGAGCGGGATCGGCCTGTTCGCGCTCCTGGCATTGGGTGCGTTCGAGGCGGTGCGCAACAGCATCCTGGCGCGCCTTGCGATCCGCTTCGAGGCGCAGATGACCGGGCCGGTGGTCGAGGCGGCGCTTGAGCGGGGCGTGTCGGGCGCGCAGGGGCTGCGCGACCTTGGCGTGGTCCGGCAGATGATGGCCGGCCCGGCGATCACCGCCCTGTTCGACGCCCCCTGGCTGCCGCTGGCCCTGATCGCGAGCGCCATGCTCGACCCGAGCCTGGCGATCTTCGGGCTGGCGAGTGCCGTCCTCCTGATGGCGCTGGCCCTGCTCAACGCCAGGATCACCAGGACCAGCCAGGCCAGGGCCGGACAGGCGCAGATCGAGGCGCAGGTGACGGCCGACGCGATCGGCCGCCATGCCGATGCGATCCGGTCCATGGGCATGGCCGCGAGCTTCCACCACAGGATCGGTAGCCTGCAGGCCGAAGCATTGCTCGCCCAGCAGCAGATGAGCGAGCGGGGCGGCCTGGTGATGGGCGTGACCCGGGTGGTCCGCCTGGCGGTGCAGGGCGGGATCATGGGCCTTGGCGCCTGGCTGGTCCTGCAGAACGAACTGACACCCGGCGGGATGATGGCCGCCTCGATCCTGCTCGGGAAGGCGCTGGCGCCGGTCGAGCAGATGGTGGGCGTGTGGCGGCAGGTGGCACTCGGGCGCGAGAGCCTGGAGCGGCTGCGCCAGCTCCTGGACCGTGCGCCGATGCCGGCCCGCACCAGCCTGCCAGAGCCCAAGGGTCGCCTCGCGCTGGAGGGCGTGACGCTGCATGCCGCCGATGGCCGCCCGCTCCTGCGCAACATCAGCCTGGCGCTGGCCGAAGGAGACTGTTTGGCCGTGGTCGGCGCGTCGGGGGCCGGCAAGAGCACGCTCTGCCGCGTGCTGACAGGAATCGCCACGCCGGAGGCGGGCTGTGCGCGGCTGGATGGCGCGGCGCTGGAGCACTACCCGCGGGACGAACTGGGCCGCTCCGTCGGCTACCTGCCGCAGGAACCGATGCTGTTCGCGGCAACAGTGGCGCAGAACATCGCCAGGATGCAGCCGGATGCGCCGGCGGAGGGCATGGTGGCTGCGGCGAAGATGGCCGGCGCGCACGAGATGATCCTGCGCCTGCCACAGGGCTACGACACGCGGCTCGCCGATGGCGGAGCGCCGCTGTCGGGCGGGCAGCGCCAGCTGCTGGGCCTGGCGCGCGCGCTCTATGGCCGGCCGCGCCTGGTCGTGCTGGACGAGCCCAACGCCAATCTCGACAGTCAGGGCGATGC
>NZ_DATAGQ010000118.1:0-36689 GCF_036263595.1 Geminicoccus sp.
GGCGCCGACGCTGGACGGCAGTGATCACCTCGATGCGCGGTGGGGGTCCGTTTGGATCAGAAGCCATGACCTTATCCATAGGCGTATGCCTATGCCTTATCGGCTATCGACCCTGTCCGGTTCAAATGGGGTGCAGTCCACAATGACTGGTGAGTTCTTCATAAGAATCGCAAAGTCTACACGATTCTTGTATTTTTCCGAGAAGTCAGCGTGGTGTTCAGGACAGACTCATCAGGATTGCGATCATCGTATCCCAGAAAGTTCAGGAACGGCAGGATAAGGAAAAGTTTTGTACTTTCTTCATTTCCACAACGTAGTGCGAGTGCAACCATGCGCTGGGTGAAAGTGATGAACCTCTGCCGGAACTCTTCAGACATGCCGCCGCTACCTGCAGATCTTATTGGCCTGTGAAGAAGCTAGCGGTGATGTTGGCGATTGTCACAATGATAGTGACGTGAGGAGCGCCCATTTGAACGACCGCATCCTTGTGGTCACTGCTGACGGACGACGGCAGGCGGATGTTCCCAAGACAATGTCTTGGCAGCCGACGGGGGCGAGATGCTACAGGAGGTTTGCACGAAGTCGGATCAAGAACCGCACGCCTCGTGTTTCCTACCCAATTACTTCGCTGGCCTTATGGTCGCTTAGACGCTCGGTCGATACTAGTCCCCGGAAGCGCCTGATTGGTGCGGTCCTCCAGATATGCCGCTAGAGGGAATGGAAAGCTCACCTGCTTTCGCAGTGGCTCCTCACGCTGGCTATCGAAAAACCAGCCCTGCCTACCTTGACCTCGCCAGAGTTCTCGCGGCGAGGGGCAACCCGTAGATTCACGGGCTCTGCGGTATATAACTGGCACGTAAGCCTGAGGCCCAACGGACCGAGTTCCACTATTCCCCATTTATGGCGCGCCCGAAGAGACTCGAACTCCTAACCTTCTGATCCGTAGTCAGAAGTAGATGATGGTCCCTGACATCGAATGGGACTGAAAGATACAAGACTCCCTATGGTTAGCCTGATAAACCTTCTGACGAGCAGTTCCAGGGATTGCCTCCAGGTACCGTCAGGTACCAACCACTTTGGTCCCTGGCTGGTACCTGAACTTCGTCAGAAGGTCGCCGCAGATGGCATTCTCGACCCAGAAGGACGTGGACAAGCTGGTTGCTCCAGCGGGCAGCACGGACGCGTTCGTCGCCGACAAGATCGTCAAGGGTCTCTACGTCCGCATCCAGGGAAACCGGCGGACCTGGGTCATCCGGTACGACTCGGATGGCAGACGGAAGAAGTATTTGCTCGGAGAGGTGGCCGCCCTCTCCCTGGCTGATGCGCGCAAGAAAGCGGCAGAGGAGATCGGTCGGATCCGCAATGGTGCCGATCCGTTGGCTGAACGGGCAGCCAAGGCCAGCGCCCCAAAGAAGATGACGTTCGGCGACCTCGTCGAGAAATTCATCCGGATCTATGCCGAGAAGAGCCAGAGGCCAAAGACCTTGGTCGAGACTAAGAGGTCCCTGAACGTTCACATGAAGCCGTTGCACGATCTGCCGGTCGACGAAGTGACCCGGAGGCACCTTGCCGAGAGGTTCCAGGCCCTGGTCGAGACGAGCGGTCCGATCATGGCGAACCGGGTCAGAGCAGCAACGTCGACGACGTTCAGCTGGGCGATGAAGCAAGGTCTGGCAGAGACCAACCCGGTGGTCGGGACGGCCCCCCCAGCTGCCGAGAGACGGCGTGATCGAGTTCTGGCTGAGGAAGAGCTTCGACTGATCTGGCATGCCCTGGACGGCTCTGCGGCCGACTACCGCGACATCGTCAGGCTGCTCATTCTCCTTGGCCAGCGCGCCAATGAGGTCGCCGGAATGAGGTGGTCTGAGGTCGACATGGACCGCGCTCTCTGGGTCCTGCCCGCGTCACGGACGAAGAATGCCCGGACGCACGAGGTGCCGCTGCCCGATGCGGCGCTGGCCATCCTGAGGCCTCGTCACGCTGATCGAGATGAGGGTCGTGATCTCGTCTTCGGTCGCAGGGCTGGTCCGTTCTCGGGCTGGTCAGTGGCCAAGGCTCAATTGGACAAGCGGCTGGCGAGCCTTCGGGCGGAGCAGATAGGCAAGAAGAAGACGAACGAGGCGCTCTGGGTCATCCACGATATCAGGCACACCGTGATCACCGGCATGAACGAACTCGCTATCGATCCTCACATTGTTGAAGGCATTGCGAACCACCTGGGGATCGGCAAGCAGGGTGTGGCCGGAGTGTACAACCACGCACAATACCGAGGGCCGAAGAGGGCAGCCCTGGATAAGTGGGCAGCGCACATCGATCAGGTCGCGAACGGCAAGTCCTCGCCCACGAATGTTGTGAAACTCATGAGGGCTGATCGATGAGCGAAGATCCGGACACCGTCGAGGCTGCCGAGAAGATCCGCCTCTTCCGTCTCTGGCGCGATACCGGCAACGAACGCTATCTCCTGGCCGCACAACAGCTGCGTGGAGACGCCCTAACGGAACTCCTCGCGAAGAAGTCGAAGGGGCGGCCCTCCGAGAGTGGCGACTTCCGCCTGCTCCATGATGAGATGCACGAAGCGGTCCAGGGTGGCTTGAAGCCGGCCCAGGCAGCGGGGGAGGTTGTCGACGCTGCTGCCGGTGGCGGGACGCGCGACGCGAAGGCACGGCGGCTGGCCTTAAAGTACCGAATACAAAAGCCGTTCATCGAGCACGTAGCGGCCGTCGTCACCCAGGAGTGCGAAGCGGCCGCAAAGGTTGCGCGGGCGGCTGAGGAGTTCAGGGAGAAAATCGAGGAGGAGCGGGACGAGTCAGAAAAACGCAGGAGTTAACTGACTCGCACCTCCTGAATATATGTGAAGATTGGGCGGCACCCCGAAACCCAGGTGCCCCAGACGGCACCTTGCTAGAGGTGCTAATCAATGTCTCAAAATGTGTTCGCACCAGTCGAGCGCGACCCCGTACTCTCGTTTGGCTTTTTGATTGCCGACCTTGGGTGCAGCAAGAGCACGTTCCATAGGGGACCACGCCACGAGCTTCCCGTGGTCCAGATCTCGCCGCGCCGGTTGGGGGTGCGTAAGAGCGATTTCGACCGCTGGAAGGCCTCGAAGATCCAGGCCCCGGTGCGGGCAGCCTGATCATGGACAGCGAGGACATCGCGCCCGACCCGGTGCTAGCCGGATCGGGCTCTTACGAGGACGCGGCGGAATATAGCGCTGTCCCTCCCACCGACAACAACAACGACAGGACCAAAAAAACCTTCGGCCACCTCGGCAGACGCTTCGGCGTCTGGCTCTCGGAACGCGTTAACGGTCGCGACACGAAGGTTCCGTACCGCGCAACTGGCCAGAAGGACCGCGAGGGCAAGCCTCTCAAGGCGAAGTCCAACGACGCTTCAACCTGGGTTACCCTGGAAGAGGCGATCGAGTTCACCACCCAGCACCCTGGCTACCAGCTTGCTGTCTTCCTTGGTGACCTCGACGACAGAACGATGATCGTTGGCGTCGATCTCGATCTCTGCCGATCCCCGACGACTGGCGAGATCCAGGGTTGGGCACAGGAAGTCATCGACCAATTCGACTCGTACGCGGAAGTTTCGCCATCCGGCACCGGCGTAAAAATCTTCTGCCTCCTCTCCGGCGACCTGCCGCTTCCAGGCGGCAAGCTCGGGAGAGAAGTTACTCTTCCCCATTTCCCCCGCCCCGAAGGATCTGAAGGCTTAGGGCACGAAACTCCGGAAATTGGCCTCTACTTCGCGAAACGGTTCTTTGCAATCGACGGACGAAGCATCAACGGCAAGGCCATCAGCGACGCTACTGAGGCGATACCTTGGCTGATCGAGCGTCTCGACGAACTCAAACAGTCAGCCAGGGGCGATGTGAAGGACAAGAAATGGCTTCGGAAGAAGACTAGCCAGAGGCGGAGCATGCCGGTTGAGGGCGGCGGCACCCCTGGTGAGCTTCCTGACGCCATCAAAAACTTCTTCGCTGCCGACGAGGCGCTGGCTGCCGCATGGCGTGAAGGCACCAAGATCGGGCCCGGCAGTGACGCCAGCGCCTCGGGCCTGGATCTGTCCCTGGCGGTTACCCTGCATCGTGCGGGTCTTCCCTGGGGCGATATTGCTCGAACCTTGAGACTTTACCCTCATGGCCAAATTGGTTCGGGGAACCTCCAAGCCCAGGACGCCACGCGGCGGCTCATCCGCATCCGCGAGGCGATCGAGACCTACGACGAAGTTCGCGGCGACTTGGCTGACGACGAAAGACCGGAGCTCAAGCTGGCTGGCAGCTTCCTTCATGCGGCCGTCGAGAGATGTGAACGAGAACTTGGCGCCCAGGTCGACCAGATCTTTCAGCGCGGTGGGCAGCTGGTGCGGGTCGCGCGTCGAGAGAACATTTCCTCAGGGTCCATCACACGTGCGGCCGGGTCTCTTCAGATCGTCCCCTACGACCAGCCAACGATGAGGGTCACGCTTACGCGGCTGTTGAGGTTCCTCAAGTACGACAAGCGCGCCGAAGATTGGTTTCCCGCCGATTGTCCTCGTGATCTTGCAGAGGCCGTCATCGCTGGGGTGGGTAACTGGCCAAACGTGCGTACCCTGCGGGCGGTTGTTCAGTCGCCGACCATCAAGCCTGACGGGTCGATCCTCTCTCGTCCTGGCTACGACCCGGACACCGGACTCTTCCTCGATCTGGGCGGCATGGTCTTCCCGGAGGTGCCTGACCAGCCAACCAAGGACGAAGCGCTGGCCAGCCTCAAGTACCTCAAGGCGATCGTCCAGGACTTCCCCTTCGCTACCGACGCGGACCGTTCCGCATGGCTGGCTTATCTGATCACCGCCGTCGTCCGAACGATCGTTCGTGCTGCCCCGATGACGCTGATCACGGCACCCGTCATGGCTTCAGGGAAAACACTTCTAGCATCCCTCCCTGGCTATGTCGTGACGGGCAAAGCCCCGTCGATGATGAGCCAGGCCGATGACGTCGAGTCCGAGCGCAAACGTCTCCTGGCTGTCCTGCTAGAGGGCGATGCGCTGGCGGTCATCGACAATGTGGAACGCCCCCTAGGCTCGGATGCGCTCTGTTCGATCCTGACCGAGACTTCTTACCGAGATCGAATTCTGGGCCAGACCAAGACCGTCGAAGTGCCAACCACAACCACATGGTGTGCGACCGGCAACAACCTCGTCATCGCCGGCGACCTCTCGAAACGGACGAGCATGGTCCGGATCGATCCCAAGGTCGAAAGGCCGGAAGAGCGGGAGTTCCCGGTAAATCTTCACGAATGGGTGCCAGCGCACCGTGGGGAGATAGTTGCCGCGATCCTTTGTATCCTGAGAGCGCATGTGGTCGCGGGCCGACCCAGGCCGGAGAACGTCTCGACTTTCGGTCGATACGAGGAATGGGAACGCTGGTGCCGCTTCCCCCTCATCTGGCTGGGCGAGGCGGACCCACTGCTCACCCGTGCCCGGATTGAAGCCAACGATCCGATTAAGGAGCAACTGGGAGCGATCCTGACCGCCTGGACCGCCCGATACGGCACCGGGTCAACGACGGTCGCCCAGGCAGCAGCAGATGCGGTTGGTGACCTGAAGGAGGCGATGCTCGCCATCGCGGGCGAGCGCGGCGAGGTCAACGGTCGCCGCTTGGGTCGGTGGATCGCCAAGCACGAGGGGCGGATCGACGGCGGCCTGAGGTTCGTGAGGATGGAGGAAATCCGCACGGGAATGAGGTGGCGAGTCGAAAGGGCAGCCACATGAACGGGGCGTTTGGTGCGGGTTATGCGGGTTGGGAGGGTTTTCTGAACCCTCTTACGCGAGAGTGTCAGAATACGAATCGACAGATTCAGACACACGGATTCATGAATCAATGTATGACATCTTATAGGAGCAGCGGGCCACAAACCCTCCAGACCCGCAAAACCCGCACCCCACTCCCTGGCTCAGTTCCCGAACGGTGCGCCGGGAGGGATGTGTCGTGAGGTCAATTCCCCCCACAAAATGCGGCTGTCTCAGGTGCGCCGAATCAGCACTCCGAGGCCTGGATATCCTGGGCCGCAACGGCGCCCCTCAGCACCTCATCAACGACGCGCGGGTGGCTGTGAATGCCAACGTTATCACCCACCGGCACCGGCACGGGCCCACGTGCCTGAAGGTTTCCCCGGCCGAATGCGGGTGCACACGGTGCACTGGGCAGCGGATGGCGGAGGTCAACCGGCTCCTGGACCGGGGGTCCGTCCGCGCTGCCGAGAAGGCGCTGGAAGAGGTCAAGATGGCCAGCGAGCGGCACCGGGAGGTGCACACACCGTGGACGTGCCGGGTGCCTCAGCCGGAACCGGTTCGTAGCGCTGGCGCCCCCTATACGCCGTCTCTGGGCATGAATGACGCCGAACGCCTCGCACGTCTGCGCAGGGTCCTGACAGCCATGCCCGAGCGTCGGGCGGACGTGCTTGCCGTGGTCAGGGTCAAGGACAACGACCTCGACCACGTTCTAGCCGGTCGCGCGACCTTTTCCTCGGGGAAGTGGAAGAGGGTGTGGGCGGTTCTGGGTAAGGGAGGGGGTGGGTCAGATCCCTGAGGCCTAGCGTCTTGGACCACATTGGCAGCCGTCATTTCTCAACATCTGTGAATCGGAGAAAACTTAGCTGCAGCTAAGTTTTCTGCTGCCTGTGACCCCCCCGAATCGAACTACCCAGCAACTGCGTAAGCCACTGGCCGGCCTGCACAATTTGGTCAGGCATCACCCGATCACAGCACCAAGCTGGTCATGATCGGGCATCAAGAAAATAACCCTTCGAATACAGACACAGAGGACTTCTAACCCAACTCAAGGGATGGTTCCCGTGTCAAATGCCTCCGCGAACACCCTCTTGGACGACCTGCTCGAAGCTGCCGATGTCGCCAGCGAGCGCCACAGGATCGCGATCCTGGCGGTTACCGACCTTGCCCGAACAGTCGGCGACAGGAAGCGCCAGAAGGCCCTTCACGGGCGGGCGGTCCGAGCGCGGAACAGCCACTACTGCAATGCGGCGGCGATGCTCCCCGGCTTCCCCGGCCAACGCACCGATGCGCTGGCACGGCTGATCGTGAAATATCAGGAGGGGGCATGGAAACGACACGCGCATTGCACCTCGGAGCCTCCCGCCGAAATCATCGGGAAAATTGAGGAACACATTTGGCGGTCGTTGAAGACGGGAGCCAGGGCCATCACGAGTTCTCGGCACCTCGACAACATTCTTTCCCAGGGAAAAAAATAGCATTCCCACTTTCCCTGGTGGGTTCCTATCCTGAGGGCATTAAAATGAAGATCCCTCATTTAGGAGCTTTGAGGCATGTTTACTCGCAAGGAAGACGCGCTGGTCGGCAAGGTGGTCGGCGATCATTATGAGGTTGCCAGGAACCTCTACGATCAGCGCCGTCGTGAACGCCGGGAAGTTGCAGAGCGGCTTGAAGCCGCCAAGATGGCGCTGTCGTCCCACGGCTACGACCGGGACGGCATGGCGCCAGTCGTTCGGGCGAAGACCGAACCCTTCGCCGATATGTCGCCTGCACGCCTGATGCAGCTGATCGTCGAGCTTGAAGACGAAGTCAGGGCCGCCCAGACGGCGATGGTCCAGGCGAAGGCCGCGTTCGAGGCAGTCCGTGCGGTCGAGGCGAGACGACGGGCTGCAGAGGCGACGCCAGCCCACGTGGAAATCGTCCGTGAAATCGCCGACCTAGTCCAGAAGCTCTCCATGGCGGTCGCGCGAGAGAGGGCGATCAGGGGCTCACTGGTCGAAGTTGAAGGGGGACACCTTCTGCCTGACGCCAGCGCGGAGATCGGCACCCTCGCTGATCAGAGCTCGCCGCTGGCGCGGTGGAATTCCCGCCTGCTCATGGCTGGAGCGCTGGCATGAGCAACCTGATCGTTCTCCAGGGCATCGCCCATGTGTTCGAAACCGTTTCCGACCACGACCAGCCCTACAAGTGCCGCCCCTCCGCCTTCCGGATGCACCAACGGGTAGACCTCCTGTTCCAGCATGAGGATCACGGCATGGGCGGCAAGGTGTACGCCACGACCGACGACGGCACCCTGAAGCTCTTCCAGACGACAAAGGCGCTGGCCTTCGAAGCCACCATGCCCATCACCCGGCTGTGCGCCGGGCTGGCGGCAATGGTCCGAAAAGGATGGTGTACGGCAGGTTCGGTCCAGTTCGATCAGTGGACCGGCCCGGTCGAGAACGGAGTCCAGGTGATCGACCGGGCCCGTCTCCTAGACGTGTCGATCGGGTTCAGCGGCCGCTTCCCCGGTACGGTCGTCTGGCTCGATGGCGACGACGAATACCCCTATCAACAGCAGGCTCGCGCCCTGTTCCGCACCGTCAAGGCAGAGGCCGAACGATCCAGAAGTCACCCGTCGTCGCCGATCGCCGCCAGCGCCTCGCGCAGCCATCGCAGCCAAGTTCCCGTAGAAGTCAGCACGCTTTTGGCAAAGGGGCGAAGCTGGTTCAAAGGTGTCGGGGAGTGCACTCGATGACTTGGCCCCAGGTACTCGGCACCGTTCGACTGGCTTGCACCGCATGGACATTTACTGTGGTTCTGCTAGCTTTTCCGTAGAGGAGTAGTTAGACTTCTTTTTCCATATTCCTGCTCGGGGGGTGCTTCTGCATTCCCCATTTTTATGTCCAGGGTCCAGGAGGCCCAGGGAAGCCCGTCAGCGGACGACACGGTTCCGGGTAGAAAAGATACCAGGGATGAGCCGGATGGGGCTCTACGTCGTTTTCTCGGGCTCCCGCTTGCCGCTTGATCCCTGCAAGATATTCTGTGCCACGACGAGAAGACCTGAGAATAGGTTCATGCGTACAAGAGACAAGCCCCTGAAACGCTTCTTGAATGAAGCGAGGGATGAACTGAGTGCGATGCACAAGAGTATCGGCAGCAAGGCCATTGCGAGGGGCAGCCCGGAAGTTCTCTACCACTATACAGATGCGAACGGACTACGTGGCATAGTAGGTAACGGGACCTTGTGGTTAAGCGACATTTACACGATGAACGATCCAAATGAACTCAGGCATGGCATGAGCCTTTGCCTTGAGACATTGCACACGTGTTGTGCCGACAGCGTCATCGAGTTCGGGCCCTACCTGGACGTCTTCGATTCCATCTACATGAACCGGCTTTCTGAGTTCGCGCAGGGCTTCGCCATCTGCTTTTCCGGTGATAGGTCCGTGACGCCTCTGTGGAGCTACTATGGGGACGCACACCAAGGCTTCGCCCTTGGCTTCAGGTCTCGTTCATTGGAGGATGCACTCACCCATGCCATGCGTAAGGACGCGATCAAGTCAGCCCTCACCGTCCTCTACGATGATGCTCTCCTACGAGCTGAGGCAATTGCAGCTTTGCGACTGTTTGCGTCGCTGTTCTGGCGTGCCGGTGCACTTGACCTGACCGAGTACGACCAGAAGAGCTTCATGACCGATGCATCGGTCATGTTCAGTGCCTACTTCGTGCGGCTATCGGCGCTCTTCAAAGATCCGGCATTCGATCATGAACAGGAGTATCGGTTCCTATCGATCTATCCCGAGATGACTCTCATGCGGGCACCACCAAAGGTCCGTGACCGTAACGGCACACCGATCATGTACATCGAAATGGGGTGGAAGAGGTTCGATCCCGACTGCCTCGTGGAGGTCGTTACCGGATCAAGAAACCGGGTGCCAGACGAGGAGATCCGGAGCATCCTTCGGGATGGCCTGGGAGAGGCACGAGCTAACAAGGTCCGGATCGTCAGGCTCTAACAGCAAGGTTCGCTCCCATCGTAGCGATCTCCATCTGCTGATGGGCGTCCTTAGTTGTCGCATCCCTCCGTGTACTGGAGGTTCCGCCGCTTCATTCGCCTGCTCTTGTTCCGCACCATCCACGGCTTGGCGCTGATGCGGGACCGGGGAAGTGTGGTCGGCAAGCCAGCCTGTCCGGCAGCATCCTCGACAGCTAGTCAGTCAAGGCACATCGCGCGGGGCAAATCAACGGCTACGATGGCGGCAAGAAGGTCCTGGGCCGCAAGTGGCCCATAGCGGATGGGCGGCTGCTGATGGTCAACCTCACCAGCGTCGATGTCTCGGACAGTGCTGGCGCCCAGGTGATCCTGGCCGCCATCCGCAAGCGCTAGCCATGGCCGAAGCACCTGTTCGCTGACAGCGCGTATGACCGCGGCAAGCTGATGAGCAAAGCCGCCATTCTCGACTTCGTCGTCGAGGATCATCCGGCGGATCGACCAGAACCTGGCTTCAAGCTCCTGCCGCGCCAGTGGGTGGTGGAACGCACCTTCGGCTGGATGGTCTGCTGGCGCCGCCTGATACGCGACTACCAAGCCAGGCTCAATGTCTCCGAGGCCTTCATCCACGTCGCCATGGGCAGCCTGCTGCTACGCCGCATCAGCCACTGAGCACATTCTCAACTGGGCTCGCCCTTTAGCGACCCGAACATATCAGATACAGCCTGAGCACCAGCACGCTCCTCTCGCCACTGCTGCCTCAGCTCATCCTCCTCCCCTTCGTCATAATAATCATTACTTTCCTTGAAATCTTTTCTTTCTTCCTCCACATTCGCTAGTAGTGAACCTATCTTTACGCCGAGTTCCTTCCGGAACGTTACAAGGTTTTCCGTCAGATTATCGAAATCCTCTAGCGAAAAGCATTCGACAAGCTCCGTGCTGAATATTTCCTTACGAAAATTTCCAAACGCCGAGCGCAACGCGAAATAAGGTTCATCCTTCCTATTTGTAACATCAAATACTGTCAATAGGCACCGAAGCTCTTCCGAACTGCATCCCATAGCCGCCTCTTTGAGAAGGGCGGACCGAACAGAAACCAAAATATGATGATACTTCGCCTGTGATGTTCTGCCGATGGCATCTAGCACTTGCAATACTGCAACCCCATCCTTGATTTCTACTTTCTGCTCAGCCTTCCATTCTTGCTGCAACCGCTCAAATAGTGATTCGATCAAATCTCCAAAACTCGGATGCTCAAGCCTCTCCGCCATGTCGATTAAGGTGCTGAGACGCCGCTCAAACGTTGATCCTCGGTATGCGATGGCTCCGTCACCAAGGTCCACTCTGCGATCCACGAGCATCTGGCGACGAACCGAACTTGTGATCTTAGTAACACCATACCTGATCGAAGTCATAGCTACTATCCCGCCTCTAGCCTTTGTAAATGACCACAGCTGTTCGATCTGGTCAAAGCTAGCTGCACCGACCAAAATATCTACGATATTGTCTGGGTTTGAGCGCAAAACGGTATTCATTAGATCAAGTACCGAGGGATCTAGCACCTCAATGTATTCGGGCCTAGTGATTCTGACAAAGGTTCCCTCTGCCTCGCGAAGAGCCAAGCGGAAGTCTTCTGGGCAACTTCGAAATCCGTAACGTACAGCCCGCACGTAATGCAATGACAAGAACGCACATCTGAGTAAACTCTCACTACTTCTGCCACTCAAAGAAAACATGGCTAACAATAACGACCTAGTTGCATCTGTAATTTCCTGTTCATACGCGTGGCGCCATATTTCCGAAGGATCTTGCAGGAGATCTTGAATGAATGCGCGATACTTATTAACTGGTATGTTTCTAATCCTGCGAAAACTGGCAAGCCACTCAACGAGCCGTGGATTGAACTTTTGGTGTTTGATGATTCTGAAATAGTAATCATCATGCAGAATTTCTTCCTTATACTCTAATGGCAAGTTGCTAAAATATATGTGGTTGTAGAGAATCTGAGCTTTCTGGAAGAGAGAATAGTCAGGGATGCGGAGTAGCACCCGAAGGTCATCTAGGTCTGAGTGACGAAAACGTTCAGAACGTTCCATTGCCTGGAGATATATGTGCTCACGTGTCGTTAAGATGAAGCGCGCGGTAGGTGTCGCACGAACCAACCCAATGAAGCTCAGGAGAGCGCGATCAGTCGTGCTCAGCGCAGATCGATCACCTAAGAATGTAGCTCCCATGAAATCGTCAAAGTAGAATACCTGCTTCACGCCAGTTTGGAAAAGATCTCCGCCTTCCTTTATATCTCGCTCGATGAAAACGGCTTGGTAACCTTTCTCAAGATGCCCATAGAGAAGTAGTTTTGCTAAGGTAGATTTTCCTACCCCTGGGGCGCCAGAGATGATAACTACTCGTCGGTCGGCCAGCATCTTGAGTGCTTGGGGATAGGCACTGCTTGCGACATACCGTCGAGCCTCTTGGTGAACCTCACACGCTTTAAATTCACTTCTAGTAATAGCTGCATTGTGTAAAACCTTGTCTAAGACAGCACGACTAGCTAGCCATAATTTATAATGATTTTGCTCTATCGTAGGATATAGGCCCAGCAAGTTGTTCAAACTCTCCTGACCGAGAACATCGCTGTAGCTTAGAGTGCCGCTTCCCACGAGTTTTATTATGTCATCTTTGTTTTGAGGAGATAGGGGAACGGAGGTAACTAGGACATAACGACGTGGCTGTAGCTTGCGGATCTTCGCGGTCTCGTTCTTCAGTTCTCGCAGGAGTCCATCGAAGCCAGTTCTCAGGTAATGCTTGACTTGAACTATCGTGTTATCTGTTCCCGATGCATAGCGGAGATCGATCCCACCATCCCGGCCGGTTTTGAAGCTTTCGAGAGTAATGTTCCAATGCGCCTGTAGTAGATCACGTGTGAGGACCTCCAGATCATGAGGCGAAAGCTGGTGAAAATCATAGTCTGGCATTAGAAGTCTCAGCGTGAGGCACTTGAGGCATTACTACCACTACCAACCTTACAGCTAGCTTGGCTGCACATTCTGCCGTTCGAACTCCCGATTCACGTACTAAGCCAATGTTCGAACCGATGTTCTTGAGACCTTGGAACTCTTTGGCTGCACTTATCAGCGTTAAAAACCGAACGTCGATTGGCTATGGCTATGGGTTGTTTCCCAGACCCAGCGTGATCATCGTCGAGTCGCTCAGGGTCGTGAAGACCGCCACAAAGTCCCCAGGCTCGCCTCCAGAGTAGACGGCATCGGGAGCCGCTTGGGCAAGTTGGTCGCTATGATAAAGATCCACCTTGGTACCTGGCCGACCCTCAGGCGTGTAAGTCTCCTTCAACTCGGCGCCCTCAGGCAAAAGGGGCACAACGATCTCCCGTGCCTCACTCAGGCTGGTGCTCGGGAACCTGATCCCGACGATGTCTGCGAGCTTCCCTCCGAGCGACATAACCTCAAAGCGGCTGTCGTAGAGGGTCATGTAGCCTTTTTCCTCGGCTGGATATGCTGCTTGCCAAGCACTGAGAGGATCGCCAAGTCTCGGCTGGGAAGAAGCTCCATGTGCCGATCCCAGAGACAACGATAGGAAGCCAGAGGTCGCCGCTACCAAGAACGTCCTGATCATGGGGATCAACCTAAGCCTCCCGGTGTTATTTGACACAGTGCGCAGGCTAGCTGGCCACGCACTCATGCCGTCTGGGTGTACTTGTGCCGCCTTAGCTCAGGGAGGTCCATATCGATCGGGGCAGCCAACGGCATGTGCAGTTAGACCGACGAACTACTTCCAGGTCCGTAACAGCCGCTCTGTCGGTCGAGGAACGAGCCAACCTATGGCCGCCAGCGCGTCGAGAACCTGAGCAGCCGGAGCATCTGGAACGTGTGGTGGCAGTTCACCCCGGCCCGGGTGCAGGCATCGGGGATCCGCCGGTTCTGGGCCTGTAACCTCGGCTTGGACGTCTCTGTCGTCACGACACAGCGGTTGGCTGGATCAGCCAAAGCATGGGCAATTAAAAACGGATCCCGCCCCAGTTGGTCGATCTGATCGTCCGTCAGGTCGGGTGCGTAACCTTCATGCAGAACCCGGACAACGAGATCCCCGTCGACCTCTGTGTTCAGCAGGAGCGCGTCCTTGCTCTCCGGCTCCTGGGCCCAATCGTACAAGGGATCGGTTCCACGGGTCGGCTTCCCGTCTTCGATCTCCTCATAGTTCTCGATAGCCATCTTGATGACGCCTAGACGTCCTTGGTGCCTGAGCCAGCCCCAGAACTCGGGAACCACATCGAGGGGATAGTACTGATCGTGTGCCGTGATAAGGACGTTGGCATCGATCAGATACAGCATCAGGCCGCGGGCCTGGAAGTCAGCCCACCAGTTCCGAGCAGGACCGGAACCTGTCGTGGCTTGATGCCCAGCACCCTGCTCGCCTTAGTGGGCGTCAAGGAGCCCTCCTGAAGGTTCTCCGCCACTACCCGGAGCAGTGCCGTTCCCAGCCGATGGCGCCGCACCACATAGAAGTTCGGACCGCCCTTCTTCTCCTTTGCCTCCCGCTGAGGCACACGCCGCCGCTGGTTGTCCACCTCGATACGCTCGACGATTCTGTTCCAGGTCGCTTCCGAGATGACCCCCGACCGGAACAGGCGGTACGCGACCAGCCGCCGGCTGAGGAGCCGATCACTGGCGAATTCGCCGATCCTTCCCAGGATCTCATCCTCACCTGCTTCTCGGCGGATCTCCAACTGGGACAGTTCCGCCGGCGGCAGAAGCGTCATGCTCGCAACGTCGTTACAGAACTTCTCGGTTTGGCTTTCGGCGCGCCCGCCACTGACACCGCTTGCCCCGATCCAGAGGTGTGCAAGCTCATGCAACAGGGTGAAAGACCATGCTGCCTTCGCATCCTGATCGTTGATGACGATGAACGGAGCGATCTTGTCGGCAAGGGCGAAGCCGCGGAAGGCCTTCACGGGAATCGCGGAGTGGTGGCTTCCCAGGTTGCCGATGAGCAGCACGAAGATCCCCATCGCCTCGACCTTCGACCGGAGCAGGGCAAACGCGGCGTCAGGAGTATCCTGGGACCGGAACTCCGTCAGGTCGAACCCGACTGTCCGGCGGATGGAAGCCACGACAGTGTCGACTCCGTCCTCAATGCGGCAGGATCCGATGAAGGGCATGGACGGTGGGTCGTCGCTTTCCTCCAGCATGCTGCGGACCATGCTCTGCCGGGCCTTCACGTCCCTGAGCACCGCATCGACGAGGGCATCCGACGCTGGGTCACGATCTGGCAAGTTCCGGAAGTCCTGCCCCCTCTCCCCCTCCCTTGGTGGCTCCTTGAGGTAGAAGGTCAGCAGGGGCCGCCTGTAGACCTTCACCATCTTCAGGAGGAGCGGCCGCGTTACCTGGGCCATCCCCTCCTCAAGCGCCGTGATCTGTTCGCTACCAGCGCCGCGTCGTCCGTCCTTGAGGTCCAGCTTCCGGGCAGCCTCAGCCTGGGAGAGCCCTGCCTTCTCGCGAGCCCACTTCAGGATGCCTGGCTGAATGTTCGGCATGTTGGTGACCTAGGCGAACGAACCGACAGAGCTACCGGCTCCTGGGCAGTGAATGGTCCAGATGACCTATCCGGGCCTCTCTATTGAGTAGTGCATCTCGGGAGAGATCTGAAGACTGGAAGATTGGGGCACCTGTGTAGGACGATCCAGATGTAGGCATCATCCAGACGCTCTCCTGACAGAGCCGTAGAAGCCGCTGAGGACTCAACTGGTCCCTTCAGATCCAACAGCTCGGCGGAACACTGGCTCGATTCGCTCCACCTCTTGGTCGGTGGCAGCCACCAGCGTCGTCTTGTCCAGCGCTATGTGACTTGTGGTCTTTTCGATGATGAAGGCTCAGGGGAAGCCCGCCAGCGGCCGATTGAATGTTTGGGCTATGGGATATGCCTAGGTGCCAGATCGGACTTCTGGGGGCCCTCCTAGCCCACTTCTCGATTAGTAACAGCTCTCAACCGCCCCCACATCCTGGACCTTAGCGGCTTAGGATTAAGCTGTTCATTGATGACTTGGATTGCCCTGTCAATTTCGCCCAAGAACAGAAGAATAAGCGGCTTCAATATAACAAAAATCTTGGGAGGAACCGCGTAATACTCATCGCCCGCCGACCCTATTCGCCCATCTTTAAGTGCATCCTCAATAGTATTAGCTAAATATTGATCATACCGTTTGATATAGCGATAAGCTTGTATAATGGCCTGCGCAGCATCCTTTCCGACTAATCCTACACGGCCAAGATTTGCTTTGTATATAACGGGCTCATCAAGATGCTTTGGAATGACGTGACAGTCGTGTTCCTCGGCATATTGGAGCATTGAGGTGAAGTCATCCCGAAAGCGGTCTAGCTCTGCACTGATCGAGGCCAGCAAGCTATCTCGCTCGCCTTGATCCTTCAGCTTGAGGAGATTGCGGTCCTTCCGACCGGATAGCCAAATGGTGAGCGCCACGCCGCTGAAACCGACTATGCTGCCGACCAGCGTTTGCCACTCCTTCACCCAGGAGAGGTCCATGCCGAAGAGGTTTGCCATGTCGTTCACCGGCACCCACTAGGCATGGCGAGGACCGACCTTGTTTGGTTCGTGTGCGTGATCGGATCCTAAGAGGTTTCTTTAGCAGCGGCACTGGCTGCATCTGAGGAAGCTGCCGAACCAGTTGCCGGCCTTCTTCTTCGGTCTTCTCACCGCTTCGTCAGCAATAATCTATTTCGCCTCATGCCTTGCAAGGGCATCGACAAGCGGGTGGCTCAAGCCGGTTTCGACTGGAGAGCCTGTCATCGTGGACAACGAGATAGGCCTTCCCAGCTTTCTTAGCCCTCCCCCACTGCTGACCAACGTGTCGATCCCTCCAAGCCCGGGTGCTAGCGGGTACCGGTCCAGGTGCGAGCCAACCACCAAGGATCGCAAGGCAGCGATGTCGCGCTGGTTCTCGCTGACGGTGGCGACCAAGCTTTCCAGCTGGGCCCGATCGACTGCTGCTCGATCTACATCAGGATTTTCGATTGCTGCCAGCGCGGCGGCTATAGGATTGTTTGGCCGGAACCCTTCTCGCGAGATCACTTCCTCCTGCACCTTCAGCGCCTCGATGAAAGCATCAACTTCCTCTACCCTTTCGTAGTTGAAGCGGATGTTGCGTTGATCGATGACGTCGAATGGTGTGGTCTCGCCGACCTTGATGATCTCCAGCACTTTGCGCTGGCTCTGGTGGGCGACTGCCAGTTCGTAAAACGCGTTGGGGTTGCCGAATGAGAGGTCGGCAACGATCAGGTCAGCGGTACGGATACGACGGACGATGTCCTCGAAGATGCGACCAGGATGTCCTTCATCTGCACGCTGAACTACATAGGTAGGTTCTAGCGCGCCCTTGATAGCAAAACGGACCCAATCGGCATGGCGCCGACGTTCAGACCCAGCTTCCCCAATCGGGCCGATGATGAAGCAAACCCTCTGCTGTGGCGCTTCCTTGTCTGGCACGTTCCACCGCCGCTCTGGTCCCTAGCTGGTACCTAAGCTTCAGGGACCAGGGACCATCTTGCCGCTAAGTCTTTGATTTAATTGGCGCGCCCGAAGAGACTCGAACTCCTAACCTTCTGATCCGTAGTCAGATGCTCTATCCATTGAGCTACGGGCGCGCGGCCGGCGATACGGCGTGGCGGGGTGATAGCGCCGCGGCGGGCGGGACGCAACCCGCTCCGATGACAAAAAAATCAGCGCTGCGTCGCGTCGTGGATGGCGTCCTGCGTCGCCTCGTGGGCGTTCTCCTCCGCCTGCTCGGTCGAGGTCGGGCCGACGATCATGCGGACCAGGACCGGGGTCAGCAGCAGGATCAGCAGGGCCAGGATGACGGGGGGACGCATCGACGGAACTCCTATGGCGGACGATGGCCGCTTCGTAGCGGCCGGGCGCGGAAATGAGAAGACATGGCCGCCGGCCCGAGGGCATATCGCTCCGCCCTGCCCTGTGCCCGCACGGAGCTTCATGTCCCCGACCCGCCTCAGGATCGCCCTGGCCCAGCTCAACCCCACGCTCGGCGACGTCCCGCGCAACGCCGACAGTGTCCGCCTCGCCCGTGCCGCCGCCGCGGCGGACGGTGCGGACCTGCTGGTCTGCCCGGAGCTGGCGCTGCTGGGCGCGCCACTCGGCGATCTCGGCCGCGACGATGTCCTGCTCGACGAGGCTGCCGCCGCCTTGGACGCGCTGTGCCAGGAGACGGCTGATGGCGGACCGGCCATCCTGCTGGGGCTGCCCTTGCGCCCGGCACCGGGTGCTACGCCGTGCAACGCGGTGGCGCTGCTGGCGGGCGGACGGCTGGTCGGCTGGCGGGCGAAGACGGTGCTCTCCTGGGCAGCCGGGTTCGACGAGCCGCGGATCTTCGCACCCGGGCCGGTGCCGGGGCCGATCGCGCTGCCGCGTGACGACGGCGCGCCGATTCGGCTGGGGGTGATCGTCGGCACCGACATGGAATCGCCGGATGTTGCGGAAGCGCTGGCGGAAACGGGTGCCGAGGTCCTGATCGTGGTCGCGGCCGCCCCGTTCGCGCCGGACCAGTTCGACGTCCGCCAGCAGCTGGCGGTCCAGCGCGTGGCCGAGACCGGGCTGCCGCTGGTCCTGGTCAATGCCTGGGGCGGCCAGGATGGGATCGTGTTCGAGGGCGCGTCCTTCGCACTGGATGCGGACTGCCGGCTCGTGGCCCTGGCCCCGATGTTCCAGGCCAGCCTCCTCGCCACCGGCTGGGAGCGGCACGAGGATGGTCCGCTGCTGCCGACCGCGCCCGCCGGGCGCACGGCGCCATGGGAGGGGCCGGCCGCCATCTACCGCGCCGTCATGCTGGGGCTGGCCGACCAGGCGTTGAAGGGCGGCTGGACGGACGTATCGGTGCGGCTGGACGGCAGCCTGGCCTCCCTGCTTACCATCCTGATCGCCGCGGATTCGGTTGGCCCCTCCCGGGTGCATGCGCTCGCCATGCCCGGACCATCCACATCCCGGGCGGACCTGAATGATGCGATCGCCGCCGCCCGCCGCCTCGGCATCGACGTCCGGACCGTGCCCATCGCCCCGGTGCTGGACAGCTGGAGGGAGCTGATGGCGACGCTGCCGGGTGGCGGACAGGAGGCGTCCGACAGCGCCCAGTTGCATCACGCGATCCTGGCCGCCGCCGCCTGGCAGGCCGGCTGGATGCTCCTGGACATCTCGACCAGGCCCGATCTGGCCTTGGGCACGACCCTGCCCTGCGGCGATCTGGCGGTGCTGGGCGATCTCCGGCAGGCCGACCTGAAGGACCTCGCAAGCTGGCGCCAGGCCCACAACTCGCTGCCCTGGGCGATCGACGGTGCCGATCTCCTGCCGGCGCGGCTGCTGGACCAGGAAGACGCCGTCGCCGAGCCGACGCTGGCCGAGGGGATCCGCCAGCGGAGGGCGGCACCGCCGGTCGTCAGGCTGTCCACCACCTCGTTCGGCCATGATCGTCGCTTTCCCGCTGCCTGGCGTCGTTCCTCTTCAGGTAGCAGTGTCTGACAAAATCTCCTGTATAGGTTGATAATCCACAGCAGCCGGCTATGCTTCGTTCCACTTCCCGAGCGAGGCAGGCGGAGCATGAACCAGGTCCAGGCGCAGCGCAGTCCGGCCGGCATGGCGGGTACGGAGCCCGCCGGCATCATCGACCAGCTGCGCATCCTGCGCCGCCGCTGGCCCGTGATCCTCGGCATGACCGCGATCGGCCTTGGCGCCAGCCTGGGTACGGCGCGGCTGATCACGCCGGTCTTCGTGGCCAGGACGGAGGTGATCTACGAGCCCGTCAGCAATGGCGGCCTGGACGGCCTGGAACAGGTGGTGGCAGCGCCCGAGGGCGGGACCCTGGACAGCCAGGTCCAGCAGATCGCCTCGCATGCGCTGGCCAGGGAAGTCGTGCAGCGGCTGGGGCTGGACCAGGATCCGGAGCTTTCCGTCGGCAGCCTCGCGCCGGCCTGGGCGAGCGGCGCTCCTGTCGAGCTGGAGGCGCTGGATGCGACCGTCCCGGTGGAGCCGCTGGAGCCCTCGGCCCGCCTGCTGGACGCCTTTCTCGCCCGGCTCCAGGTGGCGCGCGAGGGCAAGAGCCATGTGATCGCGATCACATGGCGCTCGACCGATCCCGCCAAGGCCGCCGCCGTCGCCAACGAGGTGGCCCTGGGCTTCGTCACCAGCCGCATCGCCGAGAAGCACGCGGCGGCCGAGCGCGCCACGCAGCGCTTGCAGCAGCGCCGGGACGGGCTGCGTGCCGCCATGTTCGAGGCAGAAGCCCGCCTCAACCTCGCCCGCACCACCTCCCAGCCGATCCTGACCGCAGCCCTGGGCGCCGGCGAGGATCAGATCGGCACCCTGTCGCGCCAGCTCGTGGACGCGAAGATGGATGCTGGCACCCGCTCGGTCCGGGTGCGGCGCCTGAAGGAAGCCGTCAGCCGCGGCGAGACGATCATGGTCGGCGTCGACCAAGGCCGCTCCGTGGTGTTCCAGAACCTGATGGCGCGGGAGACCGACAGTGCTCGCGAGGAGGGCGAGCTGCTCGCCCAGTACGGGGACAGGCATCCGCTGGTCGTCGACCTGCGCAGCCGGCGCGGCGAGCTCGCCCGCAAGATCCGCGCCGAGCAGCGCCGGATGCTCGACGAGATGGAACTGGAGGCCCAGGTGGCCCAGTCCCGGGCCGACGACCTGGCCAGCCAGATCGAGGCCATCAAGGGCAGCACCGCCGGTCTGGTCCGAAGCCGCCAGGAGATCGCAGGCCTCGAAGACGATCTGCGCGCGAGGCGCGTGGCCTTCGAGAGCTTCGACATGAGGTTCCTGGAGATCACCCAGCGCCTGGCCGACCAGGCGCCCGATGCCCGGATCGTGTCCGAGGCCACGCCGCCCTCGGCCCCGGTGTTTCCCAGGCAGGGCGCCTTCATGGCTGTCGGCGGCAGCGTCTCTTTCCTGCTGGCCGGCCTGTTCGTCTGGCTGACCGAGGCCCGTGACCGTTCGGTCCGCACCGCCCGCGACCTGGAAAGGATCACAAGCCTTGCGACGATCGCCATGGTGCCGCGCCTGGTCCGCAAGAACGAGCGGCTGCGCCCACACGACGTCCCGCTCGACCAGCCCCTTGGCCGCTACGGCGAGGCGCTGCGCGACATGCTGGCCACGCTGACCCAGCGGTTCGACCGGCCGCAGGGGCGCGGCTGCTCGGTCCTGATCACCTCGGCCGTGCCCGACGAAGGCAAGACGACCACCGCCATCTCCCTGGCACGCATGGCTGCGGCCGAAGGACTGAAGGTCGTGCTGATCGACGGCGACCTGCGCCACCCCTCCGTGCTCGGCCGTCTCGGCCTGGACAAGGGCCCGGGCCTCCAGGAGATCCTGCAGGGCAAGGCGACCCTGGAGCAGGCATTGCGCACCGACCCTCGCTCCGGCCTGCAGATCCTGCCGGGCAGCAGCGCCGGCCGCACCGCGCTCGCCAGCCAGAGCGGCGAGCGGCTGCGCCAGGTCGTCCACTCGCTCACGCGCGACGTGGACATGGTGGTGGTGGACGCGGCTCCCGCCCTGGCCGTGGCGGAACTGCGCGACGTCCGGGCACCCTTGGCCGGCTGCGTGCTGACCGCAGTCGACCTGAAGAAGCAGCCGCTCTACGGCCTGGACGATCGCAGCTTCGCCTATGTGCGGCATGCGAGATACTACGCGTCCTGACGATCCGAGCGCCCGGACGGGGCTGCGGCCTGCATCGATCCTGGATACGCAGGGGAGTTCCTGATATCCACGCGGCGGCGCGCCGGGGCTCTTTCGGCGCGAAGGGTAATTGCGCCCGCAAGCGATCCTGCCGGAAGCTCCGTTCTTGTCGCCGACCCTGACCCTCCACGACACCGCGACCCGCAAGAAGCGGCCGTTCGCGCCGATCCGCCCGGACCGTGTGGGTCTCTATGTCTGTGGCCCCACGGTCTACGACCGGATCCATATCGGCAACGCCCGGCCGCTGATCGTCTTCGACGTGCTGAACCGGCTGCTGCGCCACCTCTTCAGGGAGGTGACCTATGTCCGCAACATCACCGATGTCGACGACAAGATCATGGCGCGTGCCGCCGAGAGCGGCATCCCGATCGACGAGATGACCCGGACCACCACGGAACAGTTCCAGGCGGACGCCCTGGCTATTGGCTGCACGCCGCCCGACCACGAGCCGCGCGCCACCGAGCACATCGCCGGCATGCTCCGCCTGATCGGGCAATTGATCGAGAACGGCCATGCCTATGCGGCGGACGGCCACGTGCTGTTCCACGTGCCGTCCTTTCCGGAGTACGGACGGCTGTCCGGGCGCGACCGGGACGAGCAGATCGCCGGCGCCCGAGTCGACGTGGCTCCCTACAAGCGCGACCCGGCCGATTTCGTGCTGTGGAAGCCATCGGCGGACGACCAGCCCGGCTGGCCCAGCCCCTGGGGCCGTGGCCGACCTGGCTGGCATATCGAGTGCTCCGCGATGTCCGAGCACCATCTGGGCACGCCGTTCGACATCCATGGCGGCGGCATCGACCTGGTGTTTCCCCATCACGAGAACGAGATCGCCCAGACCCGCTGCGCGCACGGACAGGGCAGCATGGCGAACTTCTGGCTGCACAACGGCTTTGTGACCGTGAATGGCGAGAAGATGGCCAAGTCGCTGGGCAACTTCACGACGGTCGAGGACGCGCTCGCCATGGCGCCGGGCGAGGCCCTGCGCCTTTGGACGCTCGGGACCCATTACCGCTCGCCGCTCGACTTCAGCCGCGAAGGCCTGGAGCGGGCCAAGGCGACGCTCGACCGCTTCTACGGCGCCCTGGCCCGTGTTCGTGCAAACGACACGAACGAACCCGAGCGGGACGATCCGCACGAACGAACCCGAGCGCCATCGAATCGCATGAACGAACCCGAGCCAGCCCTGGTCGAAGCCTTGTGCGACGACCTGAACACGCCCAGGGCGCTGGCCGTGCTGCACGACCTGCTGGGACGCCTCAATCGCACGAACGAACCCGAGGATCGCGCGACCCTCGTGGCATCGGGGGCGCTGCTGGGCTTGCTGCAGGACGAGCCGGAGGCTTGGCTGAAGGGCGGCAGCGCGGACGAGGGCAGCGAGATCGAGGCGGCGATCGCAGCACGCCTGGCCGCGCGCAAGGCCCGCAACTTCGCCGAGGCCGACCGGATCCGCGCGGACCTCTCCGCCAGGGGCATCATCCTGGAGGATGGTCCCGGCGGCACCACCTGGCGGAGGGCGTCATGACCACCGAGCGCATCTGGCTCTATGACACGACGCTGCGCGACGGCGCCCAGACCCAGGGCGTCGACTTCTCCGTCGGCGACAAGACCAAGATCGCCCGCCTGCTGGACGAGCTCGGCATCGACTATGTCGAGGGTGGCTGGCCGGGCGCCAATCCGACCGACGACCAGTTCTTCGCCAAGCCGCCGGCCCTGGCGCGTGCCACCTTCACCGCGTTCGGCATGACCCGCCGGGCCGGCCGCTCGGCCGACAACGACCCGGTGCTCTCGCCGCTCCTGCGCGGTCCGGCCAGGGCGGTCACCCTGGTCGGCAAGTCCTCGCGCGAGCAGGTCGAGGAGGCGCTGGGCATCGAGCCCGACGAGAACCTGCGCATGATCGCCGATTCGATCACGGCCCTGGTCGGCCGCGGCAAGGAAGCGATCTTCGACGCCGAGCATTTTTTCGACGGCTGGAAGAAGGACCCGGGCTACGGCCGTGCCGCGCTCGAGGCGGCCCTTGCCGCCGGTGCCCGCTGGATCGTGCTCTGCGACACCAATGGCGGCGCCCTGCCCCACGAGGTCGCGGCGATCACCCGTCAGGTCGTGGCCTTCGTCCCGCCTGAACGCCTGGGCATCCACACCCATGACGATACCGGCAACGCGGTCGCCAACTCGATTGCCGCCGTGCGCGAGGGAGCCCGGCAGGTCCAGGGCACGCTGAACGGCCTGGGCGAGCGCTGCGGCAACGCGAACCTGGTGACGCTCATCCCCACACTGATGCTCAAGATGGGCTTCCAGACGGGCGTGAGCCGCGAAGGCATGAAGCGGCTGACCCAGATCAGCCGCACCTTCGACGAGCGCCTGAACCGCACGCCGAACCGGCACGCGCCCTATGTCGGCGCCTCCGCTTTCGCTCACAAGGCGGGACTGCACGCCTCGGCCGTGGCCAAGGACCCACGCTTCTACGAACATCTCGACCCGGCCTTGGTCGGCAACACCCGCGACGTGCTGGTCTCCGACCAGGCCGGCCGCTCCAACCTGATGGCGCGCTTTGCCGAGATGGGTCTGGCGATCTCGCCCACGGCCGAGCAGGTGCAGGACCTCCTGCGCGTCATCAAGGAGCGCGAGGCCGAGGGCTGGGCCTATGACGGTGCGGCTGCCAGCTTCGAGGTGCTGGTGCGGCGCTCGCTTGGCCTCCTGCCGAACTTCTTTGAGCTGCAGCGCTTCCGCGTGATCAACGAGCGCCGCTTCGATGGCCAGAGTCAGGCCATCGACCTGTCCGAGGCCAGCATCAAGGTCGCCGCGGAAGGCCATGTCTTCCATACGGTGGCCGAGGGCAACGGCCCGGTGAACGCGCTCGACACGGCGCTGCGCTCGGCGCTGGGTCACATCTACCCCTGCCTGCGTGACATGCAGCTGGTCGACTACAAGGTCCGCATCCTTACGCCGCGGGCCGGCACCGCTGCCGTGACCCGCGTGATCATCGAGAGCGCTGATGAGGATGGCCGGGTCTGGCAGACGGTGGGCGTGTCGGGGAACATCATCGACGCATCCTATGCCGCCTTGTGCGACGCCATCGTCTGGAAGCTGGTGACCGAGCAGCGGCAGTCCGCTGCCCAGGCTGCCTGAGAAGATCGAACATGTCGTTCCGTTCCAAGACATTGCGTGGTGGCGTGGAAGTTCTGGGTGAGGCTCCGGTCGTCATTCTGAGCCGCCCGCAGATGGCCGAGAACGTCGGCACGGCCGCCCGCGCCATGCTGAACTTCGGAGTCTACGAGCTACGCCTGGTGGCCCCGGCCTTCGGATGGCCGAACGCCAAGGCCCTCATGGCGGCTTCGGGCGCCAACGAGGTGCTGAACCGCATGGAGATCTTCCAGGATCTCCCGTCCGCCCTCCACGACATCCAGACGCTCTACGCCACGACGGCCCGCGGCCGCGACCTGACCAAGCCGGTCCTGGAAGCCGAGGCGGCCGCCCAGGCGGCGCACCAGTCCATCGCCGACGGACGCCGCGTCGCCTACCTGTTTGGCCCGGAGCGGACCGGCCTGGAGAACGACGAGGTCGCGCTGGCCGACGCCATCCTGACGATCCCGGTCAACCCCTACTTCCCGTCCCTGAACCTCGCCCAGGCCGTGCTCCTCGCATCCTACGAGTGGCACCGGCAGCGCCCTGATCGCCCGCTGGTGCCGAGCGACGACAAGACCCTGCCGGCGTCGAAGGCCGACGTGCATCGTCTGCACGAGGCGTTGATGGTCGAGTTGGACGAGGTCGACTTCTTCAAGACCGCCGAGCGCCGCCGCACCTTCGCGCTGACCATCGAGACCATGCTGGAGCGCCGCAGCTTCACCACCTCCGAGATTCACCTGTTCCGGGGCATCGTGAAGGAACTGGTGACCGGCCGGCGGCGCAGGGAAGGTGCGGCTTGACATCTGTGCGCTGGTGGCTATACGTCGCCGCCACGCTGCTCCGAGACATGAGCGGCGGTGTTTTTGTCGTGCCGTGGGTATCGAGGGTCGATGACGAAGCGTAACGCCGCGAAGAGCAAGATCTGCCGCCGACTGGGCGTGAACCTGTGGGGGCGCGCCAAGGATCCGCTCGCTCGTCGTGCCTATGGTCCGGGACAGCACGGTGCGAAGCGCAAGAAGGTGACGCCCTATGGTGTCCAGCTCGCGCAGAAGCAGAAGATCCGTGAGTATTACGGCAACATCACCGAGAAGCAGTTCCGCAACATCTACGAGGACGCCTCGTCGATGCGTGGCGACACCGCGGAGAACCTGATCGGCCTGCTCGAGCGGCGCCTGGACGCGGTGGTCTACCGGATGAAGTTCGTGGTGACGCCGTTCGCGGCCCGCCAGTTCGTCAATCATGGCCATGTCTATGTGAACGGCCGCCGGGTGACGATCCCTTCCTACCGGGTGAAGCCGGGCGACGTGATCGAGCTGTCGCCCAAGGCGAAGGACTTCCCGTTCGTCGACGAGGCCCTGGCCCTCGGCGAGCGCGACATTCCCGAGTACGTGCAGGTCGACACGAAGGGCAAGCGCGGCACGTTCGTGCGCACCCCCTCGATCGCCGACGTGCCCTATCCGGTCGAGATGAAGCCCTCGGACGTGATCGAGTTCTACTCGCGCTGACTATCGGGCCTTCGGGCCATCAGAAGACGAAGCCCGCCGGACGTTCATCCGGCGGGCTTTTTCTTTGGGTAGGCGGCCGGTGCGTGAGCGGCCGTCAGCTATAGTTGGACGGGAACATCGCCCGCTTGGCGTCCTCGTCCATCTCCTGCTTGAACGTCTGCCCAGCGCCTACGGTCCGTGCCTTCGCCACCGCGGGTCGCGCATCCACCGTCTGGAACCAGCGCTTCAGGTTGGGAAAGGCGTCCAGGGCCGGCGTGTTACCCGGCAGCACGAAGTTGGCCCGGTCGATCCAGCCCCAGGCCGCCATGTCGACGATCGTGTACTCGCTGCCGACGATGGTCGAGCGGCCCGCCAGATGCAGGTCCAGCACCTGATAGTGCCTCTCCACCTCGCGCCTGTACCGGTTCACCGCATAAGCGAGCTTCTCCGGGGCCGCATGCTGGAAATGCACCGCCTGGCCCGAATACGGGCCGATCCCGGTGGCCACGAACATCAGCCAGGACAGCAGCGCCCCACGGTCGGCCGGGCTCCCGACGAAGCGGCCGGTCTTGTCGCCGAGATAGAGCAGGATGGCGTTGGAGTCGAAGACGGTCACCTCCGTACCGCCCGGCCCCTCTGTATCGACGATCGCCGGCACCTTGCCGTTGGGGTTTACGGCACGGAACGATGCGGCGTGCTGGTCGCCGTTGCGGGTGTCGACGGGAGCCTTCTCGTAGGGCAGCCCGGCCTCTTCGAGGAACAGCGCCACCTTCATCGGGTTGGGTGCCAGGTTATAGTAGAAGCGGATCAAGACGTGTTCCTTCCACTGCATGGCTCGGCCGGGACCAGAGCACCTGACCGGCCGCTGGTCGAGTCATCCCTGATCGCGGGCAGGCAGATCCGGCGGGGCGGCGAAGAAGCAACTCATGTTGCCGCCTGAGTAGTCGTCGATCGCCGGCTGGAATTCCGGGTCCCATCGATCCAGCAGGGCCGTCAGCTCCCTGGCCTCCGTGCGGTCAGGGAATCTCGCCCGGTACGGCTCTGCCCAAGCCATGTAGTGCCGCCCATGGCCACGGCCCTCCAGGAACGACAGGTCCTGCTCGCGCCAGTCCTGCGTCGTCCCCGAGTTCTGGTTCACCTGCGCATAGGGCAGGACGAGGCTCAGGTCATTGACGCCTCGCACCAGGAACTCGATCGCCTTGTGCAGCGACTTCCCTTGCACGTCCTGACCATACAGGTCGATGCCCTGGACCGAGGCCATCTCCGCGATCGTAACGAGCGAGGCGATGGCATGCCGCTGGTACCAAAGTGCCCGGGCCCCGCGCTCGGTCTCGAGCGGCAGCGAGCCATCAGCGCGCATGTCGTCCAGCGCACCCATGTAGGCAGCCACGCCCTTGTCGAACGACTCCTGGTCACCACGCAGAGCACCCCAGGCCATGTCGACGCTGGCATCAAGGTAATGATGGTTGTTGCGCGACGTGATCTTGTCGGCCGACGGAGCCATCTGCTGGCGCAATTGCATCAGGCTGCCGAGCCAGCGCTCGATCCGCCCTGTCTTCTCCCGGTCCATCCCGGGCTGATCCTTCAGCGCCGACCAGGACACGATCACGGGCAGGATCGTGCGGTTGAGGGCGTAGAGCTCGTTCGTCGTTTCGTCGAGCTTGGTCAGCGCCTTGCCCTTGGCCCAGCGGTTCATCACGCCCACCACCGCCGAGACGGTGGCGCGATCATGCGTTGCCACAACCCAAGCGGTCGCCCGCATGACCTCCATCGCGAACGGCTCCGCCGACTTGCCTCGGCGCTGTCCAGGTGCCCGGGGTCTGGTGATCGCCTTGAAGCTCTCCCATTCCTCCTCTGGAGGCCCGCACAGGAAGGTGCGCTCGTCTGCGTTCATGCGCTCGAGCACGGTATGTCGCTGCACAGGATCGAACAGGACGACTCCTGGCCGCTCCAGCTGCGATGGCGCGACGATCGACCAGGCCGTCCCCGAGACGCCAGGGTCGCAGCCGAGCAGGACCAGGAGACCGAAGCTTGGAATCGTGATCCGGGAGATCCACTTGTCCGGAAGTGTCATCGATGCCATTAGATCGATCGCGTGTTCGGCCAGGATTGCAAGGGAGCAAGGTTCTGTCGACCATCCATCGCCGCCACGTCCTTGCTGCTGCGTTCGCTCTAGCTGCTACACCTAAGCTGGGACAAGCAGCGCTCAGCTCAACTGAAGACTTCCGTCTGGGCGTGAATTGGTCCGGAATGCATGTGGCTGATCTGGCCCTGGGCTACCGCCCGGATGGCGAACAGATCGATGCCAGCATGGAGATCACCAGCAGGGGCATCACCTCCATGCTGACGGCCTATGGCGGGACCCTGCGCTCGACCTGCCGGTTGGCTGGCGAGCGGCTGGTGTCGGTTCACCACAAGGCCGCGTTCAAGAGCCGGCGCTACACTCGGGACATCGAGATCAGCTACGACGCCAACGGTGATCCGGTCGACGTGACCGTGCTCAAGCGTGGCATACCGCAGTCGGTGAACATCCCGCGCGACATGTGGCAGGGGACGGTCGATCCTCTGACCGGCATCCTTCGCGTCCGGCGCTGGATGGTTGCTGCCGACCGGTCCGCGCAGGTGGTGGTGCCGATCTTTGACGGCCGATCCCGTTATGACATCCACGCGACGCCCATGCCCAACGAGGGCGACGCCGCGCGGGCCAGGCTCGTCATTCAGCCACTGGCCGCGGCCAGCCGGTCCTCATGGCTCCATGACTGGGAAGACGAGGAAGGCCGCTGGATCGAGGCACGTGTGAGCGCTGACCACAGGGCAGTGCCGCTCCTGATGGAGACCCAGGGCGGAGGCTCCTCGTCGTCGGTCCGGCTGGACCGGGACTGTTCGGGCGCTGCTGCCTGCAGCTGAAGCGCCCTGTCAGGTCGCGGCCTTCAGGCCTTTGCGAGAGCCTTCTCGTCGAACAGCTGGGTCAGCTCGCCCGACTGGTACATCTCCCGGACGATGTCGCAGCCGCCGACCAGTTCACCGTCGACATAGAGCTGCGGGAACGTCGGCCAATTGGAGAACTCCTTCAGCCCCTGCCGCAGGTCCGCATCGTCCAGCACGTTGTAGGTCTGGAACTTGACGCCGGTCTGGGAAAGGATCTGCACCACGGCAGCGGAAAAGCCGCACATCGGGAAGACAGGCGTGCCCTTCATGTAGAGCACGACGGGGTCGGTCGTGATCTGCTCGCGGATCTTGTTGGCAATGTCGCTCATGATCGGTTGCTCCTGGATGCCTCAGTTCGGCGCGGACGTGGTCAATGCGAGTGCGTGTAGTTCTCCGCCCATGCGACCACCCAGGGCCGCATAGACGAGCTGGTGCTGCTGGATGCGCGACTTGCCGCGGAACGCTTCGGACACGATCACGGCGCGGTAGTGATCGCCATCGCCGGCCAGATCGTCGATCCGCAGGGTTGCATCCGGAAAGCTCTCCTTCAGCATCCGCTCTAGATCATCCTTTGCGACAGGCATCGCTGCTCCTTCTTCAGACGGCGACCGCGTCCTCGCCCATGTAGGCGGGGAGCCAGCCCTCGTGCGCACGCCGCAGGTCTTCGATGGATATGGGTGGCAGATCGCGGACCTGCAACGCGCTCCCGCCGACACGGCCGATCTCGCGGGCAATCACGCCGTCGCGCGTGGCCGTCGCCAGGAGCGTCGACACGTCGGCCGGATCGACAGCCAGGACGTAGCGCCCCTGTTCCTCGCCGAACAGCCAGCCGACCGCCGCCAGGCCCTGCCCTCGCTGCAAGGTGGCCCCACGACCGGATGCCAAGCACATTTCCGCGACTGCAATGGCGAGGCCACCGTCTGACACGTCGTGGCAGGCCCTGATGACGCCCTTCCCGATTTCCTGAAGGACGAACTCGCCGTTCCGCTTCTCATGGTCAAGGTCGACCGGCGGCGGTGCCCCCTCTTCACGGCCCATGATGTCGCGCAGCCACAAGCTGGCGCCCATCCAGCCATAGCTCTCGCCGACAAGGATCAGCACCTGCCCGTCCGCTGTCGGGGCAATGCCCGTGACCCGGTCGAGGTTCTCGATCAACCCGATGCCGCCGATGTCCGGTGTCGGCTGGACTGCCCGGCCGTCTGTCTCGTTGTAGAGCGAGACGTTGCCCGACACGACGGGGAAACGGAACGCCTCCGACGCTTTTGCCATCCCTTCGATGCAGCCGACGAACTGGCCCATCACTTCGGGCCGCTCAGGGTTGCCGAAGTTCAGGCAGTTGGTGATCGCTAGCGGCTTCGCACCTGTGGCAATGATGTTGCGTCGGCACTCCGCTACGGCCTGCATGCCGCCCACGCGCGGACTGGCCTGACAATAGCGTGGCGTGCAATCGGCAGAGATCGCAAGCGCGCGATCCGTACCCAGCACACGCACCACCGCGGCGTCGCCACCAGGACCGATCAGCGTGTCGGCTCCGACCGTGTGATCGTACTGCTGCCAGATCCAGCGCTTGGAGCAGAGGTCGGGCGATCCCATCAGCTTCAGGATCGCCTGGTCGTGCGAGAGCGGTGGCGAGGCCGGCTCCGACAATGGCACCGGAATTGGCGCCTCCGGTTCGACATAGGGTCGCTGGTAGACCGGCGAGTTGCCAGCGATCGGGGCCACCGGCAGGTCGGCCACGATCTCGCCGTGGCGCTTGAGCACCATCCGGCCAGTGTCGGTCACCCGTCCGATCACTGCGAAGTCGAGTTCCCACTTGCGGAAGATGGCTTCCGCCTCGGCTTCCCGCCCTTCGTTGAGCACCATGAGCATCCGCTCCTGGCTCTCCGAAAGCATGATCTCGTAGGGCGTCATGCCCGGCTCGCGCATCGGCACCGCGTCGAGGTCAAGCTCGATCCCGGCATCGCCCTTGGCGGCCATCTCGAAGCTGGACGAGGTCAGGCCAGCGGCACCCATGTCCTGGATCGCAACGATCGCGTCCTTCTCCATGAGTTCCAGGCATGCCTCGATCAGCAGCTTCTCGCGGAATGGATCGCCCACTTGCACGGTCGGTCGCTTCTCCTCGCTGTCCGCGCCGGAGAACTCCGCGGATGCCATGGTGGCACCGTGGATGCCGTCCCGGCCGGTCTTGGCACCGACATAGACCACGGGATTGCCGATGCCGGCCGCGGCTGCATAGAAGACCCGGTCCGCCGGCGCCACGCCCACGCACATGGCGTTCACCAGGATGTTGCCATCGAAGGCGCGGTGAAACGTGGTCTCGCCCCCGACGGTGGGCACGCCCACGCAGTTGCCATAGCCCGCGATGCCGCGAACCACACCATCGACGAGCCGGCGTGTCTTTGGGTGTTGCGGCGAACCGAAACGCAGCGAGTCCAGGATCGCGATGGGCCTGGCGCCCATCGTGAACACATCGCGCATGATTCCGCCGACGCCGGTAGCAGCCCCCTGGAAGGGCTCGATATAGGACGGGTGGTTGTGGCTCTCCATCTTGAAGATGGCGACGAGTCCTCCGCCGATGTCGACGACGCCCGCATTCTCGCCCGGCCCGCAGACGACCCAGGGGGCCTTGGTGGGCAGCTTGCCAAGATGGATCTTCGAGGACTTGTACGAGCAGTGCTCGGACCACATCACCGAGAAGATCCCGAGCTCGACGAGGTTTGGGTCCTTGCCGATCAGCCCGATGATCTGCTGGTACTCGGCCCAGCTGAGGCCATGGGCCTTGACGACTTCAGGCGTACTCATCCGCGACCAACCGTCTGCAGCAGGGATTCGAAGATCGTCCGGCCACCAGTATGGCCGGTGCGTGGGTCGACGTGGCATTCGGGATGGGGCATCAGGCCCAGCACTCGTCCGCTCGCATCCGTGATGCCGGCGATGTCGCGCACGGAGCCGTTGGGGTTCTCCACGTAGCGGAACAGCACCCGGCCCTCGCCTTCCAAGCGATCCAGGGTGTCTTCGTCGGCCGTGTAGTTGCCATCGCCATGCGCCGTGCTGATCATGATGCGCTCGCCATCGGCTAGGCCCGCGGTGAAGGCCGTGCCGCCACGTGCCACAGTCAGTGCGGCAGGCCGGCAGATGAAGCGCAGCCCCACATTGCGCACCAGCGCGCCTGGCAGCATCCCCGCCTCGCACAGGATCTGGAAGCCGTTGCAGACACCCAGCACATAGCCGCCAGCATTGGCGAAGTCGGCGACCGCCCGCATGATCGGCGATCGGGCGGCGATGGCACCACAACGCAGGTAGTCCCCATAGGAGAACCCGCCGGGGATACCCACCACGTCGGCAGGCGGCAGCTCGGCATCCGCGTGCCAGACGAGGTGGACCTCCGAGAACCCAGTGGCCCGGAACGCCCGCACCAGATCGCGGTCACGATTGGCGCCGGGGAAGGTGACAACGGCAGCGCGCATCAGGCAGGAGCCCTTCCTGGGGTTTGCGACATCGTTATGGCCGACCGCAACTTGATGCCCCTCACTCCTCCACCTTGAACCCGTAGCTCTCGATCACCGGGTTCACGAGCAGCTTCTCGCACATCGCCCGTACTTGGCTCTCGGCAGCCGCACGGTCGGAAGTGGCTAGCTCGAAGGTGAAGATCCGGGTCTTGCGCAGGCCGCTCACGCCCTCGAAGCCAAGATGCAGGAGAGATCGCTCGATCGTCACCGCTTCCGGATCGAGGACGCCCTGCTTTAGGCCCACTTCCACTCTGACCTTCACCGCAAGCCTCCGCACGCCGACGTCTCTTCGACGCGGCCTTCCCTAGTTGCAGGTTGCCATCCGGGCAAGGTCGCGAACCCTGCAATTACCAGATGACTGTCATTACGCCGTTCGGGAGCAGATGCTCCACCCCGCCCACAAAGATCTTGTGCCACCGGATTCCAAAGAGCCCCGGCGGCATCCATGTCCAGAAGCGGCCCCTGCTGCGCGACACCACTTATGCCCCGCACGAATGGCGCAACGCCTCCGCCGGCCGCCACGCTCGAAGTAGGCGCTGGGGTTATGGAACGTCGCGTGGATCCATGCTGACCCGACCATCGCTGCGCAACTCATCTGCGCGCCATGACCAGATCGAAGGCGGATCATATGGCTATTGGAGCGTATCCGTGCCGCGCAGGTCGCGTGGACCGGACTCGGGCAGGATGCCCAGCCGGCGGGCAACCTCCTGATAGCCTTCCTCGACCTTGCCGAGATCGCGGCGGAAGCGGTCCTTGTCGTAGCGCTCGCCGGTCTTGGTGTCCCAGAGACGGCAATTGTCCGGGCTGGTCTCGTCGGCCAGCACGATCCGGAACTCCTCGTCTTCCCAAAGGCGTCCGAACTCGAGCTTGAAGTCGACCAGCTTCAGCCCGACCGACACCAGCAGGCCCGACAGGAAGTCGTTGATGCGCAGCGACAGGTTCAGGATCTCGTCGATCTCCTGGTAGGTGGCCCAGCCGAAGGCGGTGATATGCTCTTCCGTGACGAGCGGGTCGCCCAGCTTGTCGTCCTTGTAGTAGAACTCGACGATCGAGCGGGTGAGTTGCGTCCCCTCCTCGATGCCGAAGCGGGTGGCGATCGAGCCCGCCGCCACATTGCGGATCACCACCTCCAACGGGATGATCTCGACCTCGCGGATCAGCTGCTCGCGCATGTTGAGCCGGCGCATGAAGTGCGTCGGGATGTTGATCTCGTGCAACCGAAGCATGAAGTACTCGCTGATCCGGTTGTTGAGCACGCCCTTGCCGGTGATGACGCCCTTCTTCTGGTTGTTGAAAGCGGTCGCATCGTCTTTGAAATACTGGATCAGCGTGCCCGGCTCAGGGCCCTCGAAGAGGATTTTCGCCTTGCCTTCGTATACTTGGCGACGGCGACTCATCTGCACTCTCCGACGGCGAACGAAACGAGGGCGCGTGCGGTATCGTCATACCGCAGGCACCCCCAGGAATGGCTGCGCTTGTAGCGGCCCGCCCTCATGCTGACAACGCCACACGATGCCCCTGGCATTACATGTTCCCCAGCGATCTCAGCAGTTCGGCTTCGAGTTCGGGCAGGACATGGCCGGTCAGTGCCAGTTCGAGCGACCGCTCCCTTCCTGACAGGTGCCGCTCGGCCTGCAGCAGCGCGATGACGGCCCAGCGGACGACGGCCATGGACTGCCAGTAGGGCAAAGCTGTTCGGATGACGCGGCTACCGCTCTCGGCTTCGTAGCCTGCGAGGAAGTCCTCGGCACCAGCGACGCCGCCTGCCTCGAGCCGCGGGTTGGCGAATCGCCAGGGCCTGGAAAGCATCCAGCCGATATCCTCCATCGGATCCGACCAGCCGGCGAACTCCCAATCCAGGATCGCCGTAAGACGGCCGTCCTCGACGAGATAGTTGCCGGTCCGGAAATCCCGATGGCAGAGCACCGGCGGCACGGGTCCGGGCGCTCGACGTTCCAGCTGGCGAAGGGCCCATTCAAGCACGGGCTCATGACGGCCCATCCGGTCAAGATGGCCGCGGTATTCGGTGACCCTGGCGGTTGCCGCCGCACCGTCGTCCAGATGCAGGAAGGCGAGTTCCGGCACTGGCGGACGGATCCGGTGCAGCTTCGCCAGTTCCGAGCCCAGCTGGAAGCCCAGCTTGGAACCGGCAGCGAGTATGGTCGCGTCCTTGGTGAGGCGCTGACCACGCGCTTCACCGGGGCAGCGGCTCATCAGGTAGAACCTCCTGCCGATCACCTCGACGTCCGGGCACGCGATCCAAGGCTCCGGCACGGTCACGCCAGCCCGGTGCGCGATCGTCAGGACTGCGAACTCCTCCATGCGGTCATGGCTCACCGGGAGGCGCGAAGGGGCGTCTGTCCGAAGCACGAGCAGATGTCGCCCGGCGCGCTGTCCACCTGTCACCAGCAGGTCGAGCGCCCAGTTTTCCTGGATGGCGCCGCCGCTGAGCATGGAAAGCCGCTCGACCCGGCAGGCTTGGGCACCGACTGCCTGGGCGATCCAGCCTTTGAGCCTTTCCTGATCGAGCATCACAAGGTGCTGGCGACGTGGCCGCCATCGACGACGAGGACGGAACCGGTCATGTAGGCGGATGCCTCCGACGCTAGCAGGAGCAGCGGCCCATCCAGGTCGGCAAGCTCTCCCAGCCGGCGCTGCGGGATTCGCTTGATCATCCTGGCCCCGGCCTCCGATTCGAAGAAGCTGCGGTTGATGTCCGTCAGCAGGTAGCCGGGCGCGATGGCATTCACGCGGATGTCGTGCCGTGCCCATTCCAGGCCAAGCGCTGCCGTGAGCTGCACCAGGCCGGCTTTGGCGGCGGCATAGGCGGCAACCCCCTGCGCGACCCGCAGGCCCAAGATCGATGCCACGTTGATGATGGACCCAGGCCGCTTGGCGGCGACCATGCGTGCTGCCGCAGCCCTGGCGACCGCAAAGGCCCCCGTCAGGTCGACCGCCAGGATGTCGGCGAAGCGCGCAGGATCGGTCTGCAGCGCCAGTTGACCGTCGGCGATGCCGGCATTGTTCAGCACGAGATCGACCGGCCCGAACCGGCTCTCGGCGGCCTCGAACGCCTGATCGATCGACGCCAGATCTGTCACGTCGAGTTGGGTGACCAGCGTCCGGCTGTCGTCCCGCACCTTCACACGGGATGGATCCCGCGCGGTCGCGACAACGTTGGCACTGCTCCGGAGGAACAGCGCAACGGCATGCGCACCGATCGCACCGGAGGCGCCGGTCACCAGTGCCGTCCGGCCGGAGAGATCAGCTGCCAGGGTCATGGGTAGAGGCCCAGTTGACGTGCGCGCGCGCTGACCAGCGCGTGGACCGACTGCAGGTTCGGGCAGTCGATGCCGGCCATGCCGGCGAGTTCGACCACCGCCGTCACCAGCGCATCGATCTCCATCGGCCTGCCAAGCTCCAGATCCTGGAGCATCGAAGTCTTGTGCGCACCGGTCGAGCCTGCGGCATCGATCCGCTTTTCCAGATCGAGGAGAAAACGTGCCCCCGTCGCTTCACCGACCGCCTGGGCCTCGGTCATCACTCGGCGGCACAGGTCGCGGAGCAGCGGGTCGCTCGTGATCTGCTCGAGGGTCGCCCCGGTCAGGGCGCTGATGGGATTGAAGCAGCAGTTGCCCCACAGCTTGGTCCAGATGTCGTCGCGCAGGCGCGGCCGGATCGGCGCCTTCAGCCCGGCGGCGATCATGGCCTGCGACAGACGGACGACCCTGTCGGACCTCTCCCCAGTCGGTTCCCCCAGATCGAACCGCTCCGACATGACGTGCTGGATGACGCCAGGTGCCGCGATCTCGGCCGCAGGCCACACGACACAGCCGATTGCCCGCTCCGGACCGATGGCGTCCCAGATGACGCCGCCCGGGTCCACCGCCTCGATCCGCTTGTCCTGGAGCGGCCCTGAGAGGCCGTACGTGTACCACCATGGCACGCCGTTCGCGGCAGTGACGACGGCGCCATTCTCTCCGCATAGATGCCTGACACCGGCGGCGACGCCGGCGACCTGATGGGCCTTGAGCGCGACGATGACATAGTCGACGCTGGGCATCTCCATCGGGTCGGCCGAGGCTGCCAGCTGCACCACGAATTCGCCGCCTTTTTCCCGCAAGGTCA
>NZ_DATAGQ010000119.1:0-15877 GCF_036263595.1 Geminicoccus sp.
CCGCTCCAGCCCCTCGGTCAGCGACGGATCGTCATGGGCGATCCGCATGCCCTTCCCACCTCCACCGGCGGCGGCCTTGACCATCACCGGGTAGCCGATGCTGCGCGCGATCCGGAGCGCTTCCTCCGGGTCCGCGACGGGCTCCACATGGCCCGGCACCACCGAGACGCCTGCCTTCTTCGCCAGGATCTTGCTCTCGATCTTGTCGCCCATCGCCTGCACGGCGTTCATGGGCGGGCCGATGAACACGATCCCGGCCAGGTCCAGCGCCTCGGCGAAGGCGGCGTTCTCGGACAGGAAGCCATAGCCTGGATGGACGGCCTCGGCCCCTGTCTGCCGGCAGGCCGCCACGATCTTGTCGATGACGAGATAGCTCTCGCGCGCCGCCGCCGGACCGATCGCCACCGCCTCGTCAGCCATCTGCACGTGCAGGGCCTGGGCATCCGCCTCCGAATAGACCGCGACCGTCGCGATCCCCAGCTTCCTGCAGGTACGGATCACCCGGCAGGCGATCTCACCGCGGTTGGCGATCAGGATCTTCTTGAACATTGTTCTTGTTCCCGCGGCAATGATCAGAGCGGAATGTTGGCGTGCTTCTTCCAGGGGTTGGAGAGCTGCTTGTTGGCCAGCCAGCGCAGCGACTTGGCGATCCGACGCCTCGTCCCATGCGGCATGATGATGTCGTCGACAAAGCCCCGCTTGGCCGCGACGAACGGGTTGGCGAAGCGTTCGCGGTACTCGGCCGTCCGAGCCTCGATCGCGGCCACGTCACCGGCGTCCTGGCGGAAGATGATCTCCACGGCACCCTTGGGACCCATCACCGCAATCTCGGCGGTCGGCCAGGCGAAGTTCACATCGCCGCGCAGGTGCTTGGAGCTCATCACGTCATAGGCGCCGCCATAGGCCTTGCGCGTGATCAGCGTGACCTTCGGCACCGTGGCCTCGGCATAGGCGAACAGCAGCTTGGCACCGTGCTTGATGATCCCGCCATATTCCTGCCCGGTGCCCGGCAGGAAGCCCGGCACGTCGACCAGCGTCACGATCGGAATGTTGAAGCAGTCGCAAAAGCGCACGAAGCGCGCGGCCTTGATCGACGCGGCGATGTCCAGGCAGCCGGCCAGCACCATCGGCTGGTTGGCGACGATGCCGATCGTGCGCCCCTCCATCCGGGCAAAGCCGGTGATGATGTTCTTCGCGTAGTCCTTCTGGATCTCGAAGAAGTCGGCCTCGTCGACGATTTTCTCGATCAGCTCCATCATGTCGTAGGGCTGGTTCGAGTTGGCCGGGATCAGCGTGTCGAGCGACGAGTCGTCCCGATCCACCGGGTCGTCGCATGGCCGCTCCGGGGGCTTTTCCCGGTTGCTGAGCGGCAGGAAGTCGACGAAGCGGCGCAGCTCGTGCAATGCCTGGATGTCGTGGTCGAAGGCTAGATCCGCCACGCCGGAGCGGCCGGTATGGGTGCCGGCCCCGCCCAGCTCCTCGGCCGTCACCACCTCGTTGGTGACGGTCTTCACCACGTCGGGGCCGGTCACGAACATGTAGGAGGTATCGCGGACCATGAAGATGAAGTCGGTCATTGCCGGCGAATAGACGGCGCCACCGGCACAGGGCCCCATGATCACCGAGATCTGCGGAATGACGCCCGACGCCAGCACGTTCTTCTGGAACACGTCGGCATAGCCGGCGAGCGAGGCCACGCCCTCCTGGATGCGGGCGCCGCCGCTGTCGTTGATCCCGATCACGGGTGCTCCGACCTTCACGGCGCGGTCCATGATCTTGCAGATCTTCTCGGCATGCGCCTCCGAGAGCGCGCCGCCGAACACCGTGAAGTCCTGGCTGAACACGAAGACCAGGCGGCCGCTGATGGTGCCCTGCCCGGTCACCACGCCGTCGCCGGGGATGCGCTGCTCGTCCATGCCGAAATCGACGCAGCGATGCTCGACGAACATGTCAGTTTCTTCGAACGAGCCCGGGTCGAGAAGGAGCTCGATGCGCTCGCGGGCGGTGAGCTTGCCGCGCTTGTGCTGGTTCCTGACCCGCTTTTCGCCGCCACCCTGCCGTGCGGCCTCGCGCTTCGTCTCGAGCTGCTCGATGATCGTCTGCACCGCCTTCCCCCAACGGCCGCCCTGCCGCTCCCACGGGCCTAGACGTTCCCGAAAGGGACAGGAAGATCACATGCGCAGCGGCGGCGCCACAGCGGCAACAAACTGGCCGATCGCTTCCAGATCCGACCGCAGCGCCACATGCCGCTTGGTGATCTCGGGATCCTCGCCCCAATGCTCGACCTGGTAGAGGTCGTCAAGCAGCGCCGCCTCGAACGCCTCGTCAGGGCCCAGCACCGCTTCCACCATGGCAAGGCCCAGCACGAGCGAGCTGGTTGCCGTGACAGCGGCGTGCAGGGCCACCAGGTGCCAGGGGTCCATGCCCTCCACCACCGGCGTCAGCCGCAGGGCTGCCTCGCGCGGCACGGGCTGCGGCAGCATCGTGCGGAACACCGGCAGCCGGACATCGAAGGAACGTTCCAGCCAGTCCAGCCATGGCTGCCAGGTCTCGTCCTGACGGCGTGCGAGATCGGCAGGATTGCCGGCACGGTAGCAGAGCATGTCCGTCTCGAGATACTCCATGACCTGCCGGATCGCCGGTTCCCGCCGCGCCGGCATGAGGTCGATGGCGGTCGTGGCCAGCCGCGTGAGCCGCATGTCAGGTGCTCGCACCTCGTCGTGCTGCGCCTCCCACTCCGAGGCAATGGCCAGGGCCAGCGCCTCGGTCGGAAGCTCCAGCAGTTGACGCATCGGCGTGCGGATCGGCTTGTCGTCAAGAAGGACCTGCCAGACCTGCCCCTGCCGGGCGGTCGAGACGGCCTTGTAGAAGCGCTTCATGTAAGTCCCAGGATGGGATGTAGCTGGTCCGGATGATGGGCGACATGGGCCGCTCCGGCTTCGAACAGCCGCTCGACCGGATGGTTGCCCCAGGCGACCCCGACCGGCAGAGCGCCCGCCGCCTTCGCCATCAGGATGTCGAACGCGGTGTCACCGATGACGACGGTGGACGCCGCGTCCGCTCCGGTTTCGGCCAGCGCCTGCAGCACCATGGCCGGGTGGGGCTTGGAGGGATGACGACATGCAGTCTGGAAGGTCACGAACCGTTCGGCCAATTCGTGATGCGCCAGGATCGCGTCCAGGCCGCGCCGGCTGTTGCCCGTCACGATCCCCAGCAGCATGTCAGGCTCGTCCGCCAGGCGGTCCAGCAGGTCGAGCACGCCCGGAAACAAGGGTTCAGCATGGACGCCGTTGGCCCGGTACTTCCAATAGTGACGGCCAAAGGCCGCACCGATGGCAGCCCGATCCTCGGCTCCCATCTGCGGACGCCAGAACTCCATGCATTCGGCCACCGACAGCCCAATGGCGGACCGCAGGGTCAGCTCGTCGGGCGGCGCTTCGCCAAATTCGACGAAGGCGTCTTCCGCAGCCGCGACAATCAGCGCGCCGCTGTCGACCAGGGTACCGTCGCAATCGAACAGGATTAGCCTCACCGGCGCTCCTCCGGCCAGTCGTCCAGCCGCGCGTAGGGGGGAAGCGTCCGGTTCAGGCCCATCCAGGCCAGCGCCTCCTTGATCGGCTGGTCAGGCTCCGCGACCAGCCGCAGGCGCCCTCCATCGGGATGCGGCAGGTCCAGCTCGCGGGCATGCAGGGCAAGTTCGGAGGGTGCGCCAGTCGGATGAGCATCCTTCCCGCCATACTTGCCGTCGCCCAGGATCGGGAAGCCGGACAGGGCACAGTGCGCGCGAAGCTGATGCGTGCGCCCGGTCAGAGGCATCAGCCCCAGCCAGGCCGCCACCTTGGCGTTCGCTTCCAGCACCCGGAAGGCGGTCCTGGCGTGACGGGCTTCGTCGCTCTCGCTGGCGGTCATCTTCTCGCGCCCAGCACCTCCGCCCTTCTCCAGCGCAAGATCGATCACGCCCACATCGCGCTTGGGCCGGCCGACCACGACGGCCCAGTACAGCTTGCGGATCTTGTGCTGCTGGAAGGCGAACGACAGGCTACGGGCCGCCGCCGCGGTCTTGGCCAGCACCAGCACACCGGATGTGTCGCGGTCGAGGCGGTGGACCAGCCGGGGCTTCTCGCCGTTCTTGTCAAGGAAGAGCTGCATCAGCCCGTCCACATGCCGCGTCGTCCCGCTGCCGCCCTGGACGGCGAGGCCGGCCGGCTTAGCGATGGCCAGCAAGGCGTCGTCCTCGTGGATCACGAGGCTGCGCATCATCGCGGCATCCCGCTCCGACGGCATCTGGGACGGCTTGGGCTGCAGCAGCGGCACGTCCGGCTCGATCGGGAGCGGGGGGATGCGAACGACCTGCCCGGGCATCAGGCGCGAGGAGGCGTCGATCCGCTTGCCGTCCAGCCGGAACTGGCCCGTCCGCAGCAGCTTCTGCATGCGCCCGAACGGAAGGTCGGGAAAATGAGTCTTGCACCAGCGATCGAACCGCCAGTCTGCTTCACTCTTGGCAACCGTCTTCTGCTCGACGCCGGTCACTGCGGGCGCTCCTTTTCCTGACGCTCCGCCCGGAGCTGCTTCAGCCTGACCAGCCGCTCGGCGATGCGGGCCTCGATGCCCTGATCGGTGGGGCGGTAGAAGGACGGCCGCTGCATGCCGTCCGGGAAGTAGTTCTGGCCGGAGAACCGTTCCGGCGCATCGTGATCGTACTGGTAGTCCTGCCCGTACCCCAGCTCCTTCATGAGCTTGGTCGGCGCGTTCAGGATCGTGGCCGGCGGCATCAGAGAGCCGGTTTCCCTGGCTGCGGCGCGCGCGGCCTTGTAGGCCATGTAGACCGCGTTCGATTTCGGTGCGGCAGCCATGTAGATGACGGCTTGCGCCAGGGCCAGCTCGCCCTCCGGGCTGCCCAGGCGCTCATAGGTCGTTGCTGCCGCCAGCGCCTGCTCGATGGCGCGCGGATCGGCTAGGCCGACATCCTCGACCGCCATGCGCACGATCCGCCGGGCGAGGAAGCGCGGATCCTCGCCACCCTCGAGCATCCGGCAGAACCAGTAGAGCGACGCGTCCGGATCGGATCCGCGCACCGATTTGTGCAGGGCGCTGATGAGGTTGTAATGGCTCTCCTGCGCCCGGTCGTAGAGCGGCATCCGCCGCTGCAGCACCTGACCAAGCCGCTCCGGGTCGAGCGCCTGGTCTTCCGGCAGGTCGGCCAAGGCCTCGACCAGGTTCAAGAGATAGCGGCCGTCCCCGTCAGCCATCTCGCACAGCCGGGCACGTGCCTGCTCCGTCAGGGGAAGTCGATGCCCGAGCGCAGCCTCGCCTCTGCTCACCAGCCCATCCAGGGCCGGGCCGTCCAGGCGATGCAGGACGAGCACCTGGCAGCGCGACAGCAAGGCCGGCACCAGCGCAAAGGACGGATTTTCGGTCGTGGCGCCCACGAGCGTCACGGTGCCGTCCTCGACCTCGTGGAGCAGGCCATCCTGCTGGGCACGATTATAGCGGTGGATCTCGTCGATGAAGAGGAGCGGGTGCCGGCCGTTCGAGCGCAGCTTGCGGGCGTCCTCGAAGCTCTTGCGCAGGTCGGCCACGCCCGACATCACGGCCGACAGCTCCAGGAGCGGCTCGCCCACCGCGTCGGCCAGGATGCGGGCCAGCGTGGTCTTGCCACAGCCGGGCGGTCCCCAGAGGATCATCGACTGGAGCCGGCCCTTGGCCAGCATGCGCGCCAGCGGCGCATCGGGTGCGAACAGCTGTTCCTGCCCGACCATGTCCTCCACCCGGACGGGGCGGAGGCGGTCGGCCAGCGGCCGGTCGGCCTCTTCCCGCCGCCGTCGCCTGCCATGGACCGCAGGCGTCTCGCCGAACAGGTCCATCAACTGCCGACCCGGAACTGGTAGAGCCTGCCGCCACTCTTCACGGTCATCGCAAACGGGCGTCCTCGCCTCGGCAGCGCCGACTGGAGTTCGTCGACCGTCTCGACTTCCTCGTCGTTGATCGCCACGATCATATCCCCGACCTCCAGGTTCATGTAGGCCGCCCGCGAACCGCGCTCGACGGCGACGATCACGACTCCCGTCTCGAACGGGTCCAGACCGAGCCGTTCGTTGAACCCCGGCGACATATTCGCGGCGGTGGCACCGCCAAGCGGGTGGTTGGCCGGAAAGGCGGTGAGGTCGGGTGCAGGTCGCTGCGGCGCCTCGGCCCGTTCCACCTGCACCGTCCGTTCCTTGCCACGCCGGAAGACTCCGAGCCGCGCGCGCGTACCGAGTTGCTGGAGCGATAGCCGGTAGCCGAAGCTGGCCGGATCGTCGACAGCCACCCCGTCGACCGACAGGATCACGTCGCCGGTACGAAGCCCGGCCTCGTCAGCCGGCCCTCCGGGCCAGATCTTGCCGACAAGGACTCCCTGCGGGCGTGCAAGGCCCAGGCTCTCGGCCATCCCCACGTCCACGCTCTGCAGGGCGGCTCCCAGCCACGGGCGCGAGACTTCCTGCGTGCCCGCTACGACGCTCTCGAGCCGCACCCGCACCAGATCGGCCGGAATCGCAAAACCTATCCCGATGGAGCCACCGGAGCGCGAAAAGATGGCGGTATTGATCCCGACCAGCCGCCCCTCCAGGTCGACCAGCGCTCCCCCGGAGTTGCCCGGGTTGATCGCGGCATCCGTCTGGATGAAGGACACATCCCGCTCCAGTCCCTCCGCCGTGCGGTTCGTCGCCGAGACGATGCCGGACGTGACAGTCTGGCCGATCCCGAACGGATTGCCGATGGCAAGCACGAGATCACCCACCTGCAGCGCGTCCGAGCGCGCAAGCGGCAAGGTCGGCAGGGTCTCACCGTCCGTGTCGATCTTCAGGAAGGCCAGGTCGGCACGCTCGTCGCGGGACAGAAGGGTCGCCTCGAAGGCCCGGCGGTCGGCCAGGATCACGGTGATCTGGTCGGCACCCTCGATCACATGGTTATTGGTCACGACCACACCATCCGGCCGGAGCATCACGCCGGAGCCCAACGAGTTCTCCACCCTTTGCCGCTCGGGCGGCCGACCAGGACCGTTCCGTCCGAAGAAGAATTCGAGCAACGGATCGCTCAGATAGGGTTGGCGGCGGGCCGCCACCTCGCGGGAAGTCTGGATATTGACGACGGCCGGAGCTGCCCTGCGGACGACCGGCGCAAAGCTGAGGCGCACTTCCTCCACCGACGTCGGCACACGACGCTGCTCCTGGGCAGGTGCCGGAACTGCCAGGGCCAGCATGGCCAGGGCCAGGAGAATAGGCAGCGTCGACACGCGCATCCGCGCCAGTTCCTTCCCGATAACGACAAGGGCCGGACGTCGCCGTCCGGCCCTGCCGATATGGGGATCGCTGCTGCTGTTCGAAAGCCGCGGCCGTTCAGGCCGAGTCGGCTCTCCGATCACGCCGCTGCGAGAGCCTCGTCTTCATCCTCACGAACCTGGACGGGCCCGCTGTCCTTGCCCTTGGCGTCCATGTCGCGGTCGACGAACTCGATCACGGCCACCGGCGCATTGTCGCCATAACGGAAACCTGCCTTGAGGATCCGCACATAGCCGCCGGGGCGGTTGTTGTAGCGCGGCCCCAGGACCTCGACGAGCTTCTTTGCCGTGGCCTCGCTGCGGGTCCGGGCGATCAGGAGACGCCGCGCGGCCAGGTCGCCCTTGCGGGCGAGCGTGACCATCTTCTCGACGATCGGACGCAGTTCCTTGGCCTTGGGGAGGGTCGTCACGATCTGCTCGTGCTTGACCAGAGCGCTCACCAGATTGGCGAACATCGCCTGCCGGTGGGAGCTGTCGCGGCTGAACGCCCGACCGCTGACACGATGACGCATGATGACCTTCCGACTTCAACCTGCGGCCAGACGGCCGCGCTCAAGCTACACTCTGTCCCGAAGTTCGCGAGAACCTCAGAACGGTTCCTCGACCTTGCGGGCCAGCTCTTCGATGTTCTCCGGCGGCCAGCCCGGCACCTCCATGCCGAGATGCAGGCCCATCTGCGCCAGCACTTCCTTGATCTCGTTCAAGGACTTGCGGCCGAAGTTCGGCGTGCGCAGCATCTCCGCCTCGGTCTTCTGAACGAGATCGCCGATATAGACGATGTTGTCGTTCTTCAGGCAGTTGGCGGAGCGGACCGACAGTTCCAGCTCGTCGACCTTGCGCAGCAGGTTCGGGTTGAACGGCAGATCGCGCTTGATCTCGCCGGCCCCGTGGACCTGCGGCTCCTCGAAGTTGATGAATAGCTGCAGCTGATCCTGCAGGATGCGGGCGGCCAGCGCCAGCGCATCTTCCGGACCGACCGAGCCGTCCGTCTCGATCTGCAGGGTCAGCCGGTCATAGTCGGTCTGCTGACCGACACGGCTGTTGTCGACCTTGTAGGCGACCTTGCGGACCGGACTGTAGATCGCGTCGATGGCGATCAGGCCGATCGGCGCGTCCTCGGCCTTGTTCAGGTGAGCCGCGACATAGCCCTTGCCGGTCTGCACGATCAGTTCGACCGACAGCTTGCCGCCCTGGTCGACGTGGCAGATCACATGGTCAGGATCCATGATCTCGACGTCGTGCGGCGTCTCGATCATGCCGGCCGTGACGACAGCCGGTCCCTCGACCTTCAGATAGCAGCGCTTGGGCGTCTCGCCATGGCCGCGGATGCCGATCGTCTTGAGGTTCAGGACGATGTCGGTGACGTCCTCGCGGACGCCTGGGATGGTGGCGAACTCGTGCAGCACGCCGTCGATCTGCACCGACGTGATCGCTGCACCCTGGAGCGACGACAGGAGAACACGGCGCAGCGCATTGCCGATCGTGATGCCGAAGCCGCGCTCGAGCGGCTCCACGATCACGGTCGCCTCACGATCCGGACGCCGGCCGACCTGGATGTCGAGCTTCTGGGGCTTGATCAGCTCATGCCAGTTCCGTTGGATCACGGGATGCCTCTCAGGAACGACGATCAATCGAACGAACGGGTCCCGGGTGCCTTGGCACGCCGGGACCCGTTCATGGCGGAGAAAAACGGCTCAGACGCGGCGACGCTTGCGCGGCCGGCAGCCATTGTGCGGGATCGGCGTCACGTCGCGGATCGTGCTGACCACGAGGCCAGCCGCCTGCAACGCACGCAGCGCCGACTCACGCCCCGAGCCCGGGCCACGGACCTGGACCTCGACGGTCTTCATCCCGTGCTCCATGGCCTTGCGCGCCGCAATCTCGGCAGCCACCTGCGCGGCGAACGGCGTGGACTTGCGCGAGCCCTTGAAGCCCTGGGCACCTGCCGACGACCAAGCAATCGCATTGCCCTGCGCGTCGGTGATGGTGACCATGGTGTTGTTGAACGTGGCGCTGACATGCGCGACGCCCGACGTGATGTTCTTCCGCTCGCGACGCTTGACGCGTCCGCCGGCATCCTTGGCAGCAGTAGCCATGATTACTTCTTCGTCGCCTTCTTCTTGCCAGCGATTGCCCGTGCCGGACCCTTGCGGGTACGCGCATTGGTATGGGTCCGCTGCCCATGCACCGGCAGACCACGACGATGGCGCAGGCCGCGATAGCAGCCGAGATCCATCAGACGCTTGATGTTCATCGCGACATCGCGACGAAGATCACCTTCGACCTTCAACTCCCGATCGATGACCTCGCGGATCTTCACGAGCTCCGCGTCGCTGAGGTCGTTGATCCGACGAGAATGCTCGATCTGGAGTTCGTTGAGGATCGACCGAGAGCTGTGCGGCCCGATCCCATAGATATAAGTCAGTGCAACCCAGGCCTGCTTGCCACTGGGCAGGTTTACACCTGCGATACGAGCCACCGATCGCTCCCTTTCAAACGCAACGCGCGATCGCATCGCCACCGGTCGGTGGCGACAAAAGTGCGCGGATCATAAGAACCATCTCACCGCTGTCAAGGGTTACCCGCACCCTTCGCAGCCGCGGTCGCTGCAGAGGTGCCAGTGCCGGGCTCCAGAATAGCGGCTATCTCGGCGGTGACCGCATCGATCGCCCCCATCCCGTCCACCGTGTGCAGGATCCCCCGCGCCCGGTAGTAGGGCAGCAACGGCGCCGTCTGGGCGTCATACGCCTCAAGCCGCGCCGAGACCGTCGCCGCGTTGTCGTCCTTGCGGCGCACGAACTCCGTGCTCCCGCAGACGTCGCAGATGCCCGCCACCGCAGGCTGCTTGAACTTGTCGTGATATCCCGTGCCGCAACGCGCACAGGCGTAGCGGCCGGAGATCCGCTCCACCAAGGCCGCAGGATCTACCTTGAACTCGATGACCGCATCGATCTGCTGGCCCCGAACCTCCAGCATCCCGTCGAGCGCCTCCGCCTGGAGCGTCGTCCTTGGAAACCCATCCAGGATGAAGCCGGCAGCGCAATCCGGCTCGTCGATGCGCTCGGCCACGATCGCATTCATCACGTCGTCGGAAACCAGCTTGCCGGCTTCCATGATCGCCTTCGCCTGCCTGCCGATCTCCGTCCCGTTCGCAACCGCCGCCCGAAGCATGTCGCCCGTCGACAGCTGCGGAATGCCGAAGCGGTCCCAGATCCACGCCGCCTGCGTACCCTTGCCGGCCCCTGGAGGGCCCAGGAGGATGACCCGCATCACCGCCTCCCGACCGGGGCCCGCAGACGCGCCTTCTTGATCAGACCCTCGTACTGATGGGCGATCAGGTGCGACTGGATCTGGCCGACCGTGTCCATCGTAACGGACACGACGATCAGCAGGCTGGTGCCGCCGAAGTAGAAAGGCACGGCGTATTGCGAGATCAGGATCTCCGGCAGGACGCATACGGCTGCAAGGTACAGCGCGCCCACTACCGTTAGCCTGGTCAGGATGTGCTCCAGATAGGCCGCTGTCCGATCACCTGGCCGGACGCCCGGAATGAACCCGCCCTGCTTGCGCAGGTTCTCGGCGGTCTCCTTCGGATTGAACACGATCGACGTATAGAAGAACGCGAAGAACACGATCAGCGCGACATAGAGCAGGATATGCACCGGATGGCCGCGACCGAGCATGGCGTTCAGCTCGATCAGCCAGGGGTGGCTCGTGTTCGGGTCCACGAACGAACCAAAGGTCGCCGGAAGCAGCAGAAGCGAGCTCGCGAAGATCGCGGGGATCACGCCGGCCGTGTTGACCTTCAGCGGCAGATGCGAACTCTCGCCGCCGAACACCCGGTTGCCCTGCTGGCGCTTGGGGTACTGCACCAGGACCCGGCGCTGCGCCCGCTCCATGAACACGATCGCCGTGATCACGGCGATCATCAGCACGATCAGCAGGATGATGAAGCCCGCCGAGATGGCACCCGTCCGTCCCAGTTCCAGCATGCTGGCCAAAGCAGCGGGCAATGAGGCGACGATGCCGACGAAGATGATGAGCGAGATGCCGTTGCCGATGCCGCGCGCGGTGATCTGCTCGCCCAGCCACATCAGGAACATCGTGCCGCCGACGATCGTCACGACCGTCGACAGCCGGAAGAACCAGCCGGGATCGATCACGGCACTGCCGGCACCGCTCGTCGTGCCCTCTAGCCCGATCGCAAGCCCATAGGCCTGGAAGGCGCACAGGACCACCGTGAGGTAGCGCGTGTACTGGTTGATCTTCTTGCGGCCGCTCTCACCCTCCTTCTTGAGGGCCTCCATCGTGGGAGACACCGCGGTCATCAGCTGCAGGATGATCGAGGCGGAGATGTAGGGAAGGATGCCCAGCGCAAAGATCGACATGCGCTCGAGGGCACCGCCAGCGAACACGTTGAACATGCCGACGATGCCGCCGGCCTGGCTCTGGAAGATCTGCGCCATGGCGGCATGATCGATCCCCGGCAGCGGCACATAGGTGCCGAGCCGGTAGACGATCAGCGCCCCGAGCGTGAACCAGAGGCGCTTCTTGAGCTCGGTCGCCTTGGCGAAAGCGCCGAAGTTGACGTTCGCCGCTAGCTGTTCGGCGACCGAGGCCATTGGCTTTCCTTACTCGGATTCGGCGACTGCGCCGCCGATGACGTTAACCTTGCCGCCTGCCTTCTCGACAGCCTGCACCGCCGACGCGGACGCACCGACCACCTCGATCGTCAGCGAAGCCGTCAGACTGCCGCGACCCAGGAGGCGCACGCCGTCACGAGGATTGCCGACTAGGCCGGCAGCCACCAGGACCGCCGTGTCAATCGGCTGCGCCACGTCGATCCGACCGGCATCGACCGCCTTTTGCAGCGAATCGAGATTCACGATCACGTAGTCAGGACGGAAGATGTTGTTGAAGCCACGCTTCGGCAGACGCCGATAGAGCGGCATCTGGCCACCTTCGAAATAGGCCGGCTTGCCGCCACCAGCACGGGCCTTCGCACCCTTGTGGCCCTTACCGGAGGTCTTGCCCAGGCCGGAGCCGATGCCGCGCCCGAGGCGCTTCTTCGCCTCCCGAGCGCCGGGATTGTCCCGGAGTTCGTTCAGTTTCATGATTTTCAGCCCTGGGTCCCGTCGGCACCCTCAAGGGTCTCAAACACCACCAGATGCTTGACCTTCTCCACCCGCCCGCGCGTGGCAGGATTGTCGGCCAGCACCCGGCTCCGATGAAGCTTGTTCAGCCCCAGGCCGATCAGCGTCTCGCGCTGATCGGAGCGGCGCCCGATCGGGCTCCGCACCTGGGTCACCTTAATCTTGCTCATCGCGTCACTCCGCCTTCGGCTCGATCTGCTCGCGCCGGCCGATCAGGTCCGAGACCTTCTTGCCACGCTTCGCAGCCACGGCCCGCGGGCTCGCCACCGTGGTGAGGGCGGCAAAAGTCGCCTTCACCATGTTGTGCGGATTCGAGGAGCCCAGCGACTTGGCAACCACGTCGCCAATACCCAGGGCCTCGAACACCGCACGCATCGGACCGCCGGCAATCACGCCGGTGCCCGGAGGGGCGGACCGAAGCAGAACCCTGCCGGCACCGAAATGGCCGATTGTATCGTGGTGCAGCGTGCGACCCTGCCGAAGCGGAACCCGAATCAGGCCCTTCTTGGCAGCTTCGGTCGCCTTGCGCACCGCCTCCGGCACCTCGCGTGCCTTGCCGCTGCCATAGCCGACCCGGCCCTTGCCGTCCCCGACCACGACCAGTGCCGAGAAGCCGAAACGCCGGCCGCCCTTCACCACCTTCGCGACGCGATTGATCGAGACGAGGCGGTCCATGAATTCGGACTCGCCCCTATCCCTATCACCGCCACGATCATCACCACCGCGCTGACGCGCCATAAACCGTCCTCCCGCGATGGATCAGAACGACAGGCCGCCCTCGCGGGCGCCGTCGGCCAGAGCCTTCACACGACCATGGTACTGATAGCCACCACGGTCAAAAACCACGACATCGATACCGGCCGCCTTGGCCCGCTCAGCGAGCAGCTGGCCGACCCGCTTGGCCGCCGTACTGTCCGCACCGGTCTTCAGCTCGCCACGCAACGTCGGCTCGACCGTCGAGGCCGCCGCCACCGTCACGCCCTTGGAGTCATCGATGACCTGGGCATAGATATGGCAGCTCGATCGGAACACCGACAGCCGGACACGGCCGGAAGCCCGCTGCCGGATCGCGAAGCGAACCCGACGCCGGCGACGCTCGAAGCGCTCGTCCACCTTCACCATGGTTACTTCTTCTTGCCTTCCTTGCGACGGATCGTCTCGCTGGCGTACTTCACGCCCTTGCCCTTGTAGGGCTCGGGCTGACGGAACGCGCGGATCTCGGCGGCGAGCTGACCCACCTTCTGCTTGTCCGCGCCGGTGATCTGGACCGAAGTGGGAGTCTCCACCACCACCTTGATCTCCTTCGGCACGGCGTACTTGATGTCGTGGCTGTAGCCCAGCTGCAGGCTCAGCAGGGAACCGTCGAGCGCAGCGCGATAACCCACGCCGTTGATCTCGAGCCGCTCCGTGAAGCCCTCGGACACGCCCTTGACGAGGTTGGCCACCACGGTGCGGGACGTGCCCCACAGCGAGCGACCCTGCCGGTCCATCTCGCGCGGCCTCACGACCAGGCCACCCTCCTCCTGCGCGACGCTCACCGCATCGTGCAGAACGGCGGACAGTTCCCCGAGCTTGCCCTTGGCACTGATGGTCTGGCCAGCCACCGAAACGGTGACACCAGCCGGCACCGGGACCGGATGCTTGCCGATACGGGACATGCTCAGAACACCATGCAGAGGATCTCGCCACCGACATGGGCCGCCCGCGCTTCCGCATCGGACATTACACCCCGGGGCGTGGAGACGATCGCGATACCCAGACCATTGTAGATGGTGGGCAGGTCGCGGACTCCGGCATAGACGCGACGGCCGGGCTTGCTCACCCGACGCAGCTCGCGGATCACCGGCTCGCCATTATGATACTTCAACTCGACGCTGATGGCATGCTTGCCAGGCGCCTGCTCGACTTCGCCAAAGCCGCGAATATAGCCTTCGCGCTTGAGCACCTCGAGCACACGCACGTGCATCGTCGACTTCGGCGCGAGAACGGCACCCTTGGAGGCCATCTGGCCATTCCGGATGCGCGTCAACAGATCGCCGAGCGGATCGGACATCGCCATTCCGCGAACCCCTTACCAGCTCGACTTGACCATCCCGGGGATCTGCCCCGAGGATGCCAAGTCCCGCAACGTGATACGAGAAAGACCGAACTTCCGGTAATAGGCGCGCGGCCTGCCGGTCATTTCACAACGGTTGCGGATCCGGACCTTCGACCCGTTCCGCGGCAGCTCGGCCAGCTTCAGCACGGCCTCGAACCGGTCACCGTCGTCGATGTCCTTCTGCTTCACGATCGCCTTGAGGGCAGCTCGCTTGGCGGCCTGCATTTCAACCAGCGCACGGCGCCGGTTGTTCTTCTCGACTGAACTCTTCTTTGCCACGACGATATCCTTGTTCAGATCACTTCGTGAACGGCATGCTGAATGCCGTGAGGAGCGCCTTGGCTTCCTCGTTCGTCTTCGCCGTGGTGCAGAAGATGATATCCATGCCACGATTCTCGTCGACTTCGTCGAACGAGATCTCGGGGAAGATGATCTGCTCCTTCAGGCCCATGGCGTAGTTGCCACGGCCGTCGAAGCTCTTCGGCGACACGCCACGAAAGTCGCGGATGCGGGGCATCGCGATGTTGATGAGGCGATCCAGGAACTCGTACATGCGCTCGCGCCGCAAGGTCACCTTGCAGCCGATGTTCATGCCCTCGCGCAGCTTGAAGTTCGCCACCGACTTGCGCGCCTTCGTCATCACCGGCTTCTGGCCTGCGATCTTCGTCAGCTGCGCCACCGCGTTGGTGAGCTTCTTGGCGTCCTGGGTCGCCTTGCCGACCGCCATGTTGATGACGATCTTGTCCAGCTTGGGAACCTCCATGTGGTTCTTGTAGCCGAACTGTTCGACGAGCGCGGCCTTCACCGCCTTCTCGTAATGATCTTTCAGACGTGCCATGGCCGCCTCACCGGTCGAGCAGCTCGCCGGTCCGCTTGGAAAAGCGGACCTTGCGGCCGTCTTCGAGGAATTTGAAACCGACGCGGGTAGCCTTGCCATCGGAAGGATCCAGCAGCGCGACGTTGCTCACGTCGACCGAGGCTTCCTTCTCGATGATGCCGCCTTCGCGCATGCCCGTGGGCTTGGTGTGGCGCTTGACCACCGCGATACCCTGGACGACCACGCGGCCTTCCTTGGGATCGACCCGCAGGACTTCCCCCTGCCGGCCCTTGTCGCGGCCAGCGAGCATGACGACCTTGTCGCCCTTCTTGACCTTCGCCGCCATCACAGCACCTCGGGCGCGAGCGAAATGATCTTCATGAACTTCCTGGCGCGCAGCTCGCGGGTCACAGGCCCGAAGATGCGGGTGCCGATCGGCTCACCCTGCTTGTTGATGAGCACGGCCGCGTTGCGATCGAACCTGATCG
>NZ_DATAGQ010000120.1:0-69705 GCF_036263595.1 Geminicoccus sp.
CGATTCCCTGATCCGGAACAGCACCTGGTCGGTGCGGCCGGGCCCGACGAAGCTGCCGCCCTGCACCTCGACCTCCCCGATCCGCAGAGTGAGCCCGTTGCCGGTGACCGGGAAGGCCCTGGGCGAGCTGGCCACGATGTCGATGAGGGCGACCTGTCGTCCGTCCCGGTCGCTGCCGATGCTGCGCTGGAACGTGATCTCGTTCTCCTCGTCGGGCATGGCCGCCTGCTGCAGCGTCTGGGCCTGGGCTGCCATGCGCAGGCTAGGTGCTGCCGCCGCGGCTATGCTGGTTGTCCCTGGCGGGTAGGCGGCAGGTGCGCGCGAGAGGCGGAGGTCGGCGACATAGGCCACGCCGCGGCTCTGCTTGCCGAACGAGAACTCGATGCTCCGCACCCGCTCCAGGTCGACGCCGCGGAAGATGCTGGTGGGAATGCGCAGCCCGTCCAGCACTGGATGACGAACGAAATAGTAGCCCTCGAAGTCGACGCCGCCCGGCGCATAGACACTGCCGTAGCCAGCCACCGACACAGGCGTGGAGCGACGGCCGCCGATATCGATCAGCCGGATCTCTCCGTCGAGTTCGACATTGTCCTTGATCGGCGGATTCTCATAGCAGTCGGGATAGGCCAGCTCGCCGCCGCAACCGACGCTCATCCGCACCTCGAGGCTCGAATAGATGCGGGCGTTGACCGACTGACCGGCCTTGGCGAACGTCACGACGGCTCTGGACGGCTTGGCCGGCGTCGCATTGCGCCACGACAGCGCCAGGCCGCTGATCTCGTGGTCGGGGATCGTGACGGGCTTGGCCTGCATCCGCGTCAGCTTGTGGGCCACGCCCACCTTGCTGCGCAGACTCGTGGCCTGGAACCGTTCCAGCACCTTGCTCACGCTCGCATCCGGGGAGGACGACCAGGCCTGGGTATAGCGCGTGAGGTTGCGGAATGGCTCGGCCGGCTGGTGCGTGCTGTCCAGGAGCCGCGCGAAGACCGGATTGGCGTTGCGACCGACGGTCGCGCGGAAGAAGCCCATGACAGGGGCCACCGCCGTCTCACGCTGTTTGGCGGAGCCGACCGTCTGCCCGAACAGTGGAGCATGGCCAACGCAGCCGGAGGAATCGGACTCCTGCCACTCGGTGTTGTAGAAGTTGTGGTTGGCGCCCCAGACCGTGAAGGCTGCCTTGAACGCCTTGGTCGTCTCCCGGTCCGACTGCATGGCGCGCTCGAAGAACCGCAGCCCTTCCAGGTCGGACACGTCGCCGTCGCACAGCGGCAGAAGCACCGTGTACGCGAGGTTCAGCGGACGCGGCTGGTTCTCCTGGAAGTCGGTCGGGGCGATCGCAAACAGGCCGCGCACCAGCGTGTTGGTGGGCAGGCGCCGGGCCCAGGGCTCCGTCTTGTCGCGGAGCAGCTCAACGGCGGCAACGATGCCATCGCCGCCACGTGAGTGGCCCAGCATACCGATATTGGCGAAGTCGAGCTGGCCGCGCAGGTTGAAGCCGATCGTGCTGGGCGCACCACCAGCGCGGCTCCACTGGCCGAGCTTCTCGAGGTGCCGCAGGATCAGCCTGCCGCGGCGAAGGATCAATCCGGGGTCGTCAAAGCTGTCGGGGGCCGCGTTCACGCCGCGATTGGCGTTGATGGAGACGACCACGTAGCCCCACTCCGCCAGGCGCTGCGCCAGGTAGCGATAGCCCAGGTGGCTGGGGGCCTGGACATAGCCCTTAGGGCAGCGTCCGTCATATGTGTACGAAGTATCATCATCCACCCGGATCTTGCGGGTGCGATCATACCGTCCACAGGTAGAATGGTTCCCGTGGAGAAAGACGAGAAGCGGGCGCGGCACGCTGACCGGTGCGTTCTTGGGGTACCAGACGGCCGCCGCCAGATCGGTCTTCAGCTCGTCGGACAACTCCCTGTCGAGCTTGGCAGGCAAGGCATAGCTGCCTTCGCCGACGACATACGGCCCGCGTCTCGTCGGATCGGGCGCCGTACCGGCATGGGCCGATCCCATGGCGATCAGCATGATCGCCGTCAGCATCAGCCAACGCGTAACTCTGACCGTCAGCACCATTTCCCCCAAGCACAGATCTACACAAGGCGAAGCGGATGACCGCTTCGGGATGCCGATGATGGCGCAGGGTGGATCGCCTCTGCCGCTGCGCCTGTCAAATCCAAGTTTACCAATGTTTCATGATTCTGCTGCGGGGGCAGCATCCATGCCGCACCGGACGCATCAGGAGGTTGCAGGAGGCCAGCGCTTCTTCGCGTCCAGATCATCAAGGACGAGATGGCTGCGGACATAGCTGGTGGTAGCGTCGACGACCGGCTGATGATCCCAGGAGGTCCAGGCACCCTGGCGCATGGCTGCATCGACCAGCCTCCGCCGTTTCTGGCTGGCTATGACCTGCGCGCGGAGTGCATGCGGATCGGCATGGCGGGCCAACTCCGCCTGGAACTGTCGCACCAGATCCTGGTGCTCAGGCAGATGCGCCAGGTTGAACTGCTCATGAGGATCGGCTGCAACATCGTAGAGCTGGTCCGGGTCCGGCAAGGACGACACGAACTTCCACCGGTTGCGGCGGATCATGAACAGGGGTGCGATCGCGCCCTCGGCCAGATACTCGCCGATCGCCTCGTCATGGCCATCGCTGCTGCCGGTCAGATGTGGCATCAGCGACCGGCCATCCAATGGTGCTGCATGGCGGGGCCCTGTCTCCGAGATGTCGATCAGCGTGGGCAGGACATCGACCAGCGAGACCACCTCAGGCACATGCCGCGGACCGAACAGGAAGGGGGCATGGACAAGGAGAGGGACTTTCGACGAGGGGTCGAACCAGCTCATCTTGTACCAGAGGCCACGCTCGCCGAGCATGTCGCCATGGTCGGAGGTGAAGACGATCACCGTCCGCTCGGCCCGGCCGGTTTCCTCCAATGCCCGGAGGATCAGACGGAGCTGCTCGTCGACATAGGTGATCGATGCGTAGTAGCTGCGCCGGGCACGACGGACCATGTCCTCGGTGATCTCGAACTCGTCCATGGCCGATACGTGCCGCAACCGTGCCGAATGAGGATCGAGTGGCACAGCCGCCGCGCTGATGGCCGGCAGATCGATAGCAGCAAGATCGTAGCGGTCGGCGAATTCCGGCCGCTGGACGTAGGGATCATGGGGGTGGGTCAGCGACACCATCATGAACATGGGCCGACCGTCATTGTCGCGCGCGGCATCGTAGATCTCGCGGCGCGCCGCCTGGACCACCTCCTCGTCATAGTCCAGCTGATTGGTTCGAAAGGCTGTGCCCGCATCCCGGACGTTTACCATGTTGTGGTACCAGGACGGCCGGACCTCCGGCTGTTCCCAGTCCGGGGTCCACCCATAGTCCGACGGATAGATGTCGGTCGTCAGCCGTTTCTCGAACCCGTGGAGCTGGTCCGGACCGCAGAAATGGGTTTTGCCGGATAGAACGGTACGGTAGCCGGCTGCACGAAGATAATGGGCAATGGTCGGCAGGTCGGCCGGAAAATCGGCCGCGTTGTCATAGGCACCGATACGCGACGGCAGCGCTCCGGTGAGCATGGAAAAGCGGGATGGCGAGCAGAGGGGAGCATTGCAATAGTTGTTCTCGAACAGGACACCAGCTTCGGCCAAGCGCATGAGGGTCGGCGCCTGGACAACAGGATGGCCGTGCATCGGCAGCCATCGCACCGCGAGTTGATCGACCTGGAAGAGGAGGATGTCCGGACGCATGAGGGCTCACTAGGACAAGGATAGATCCCTCCTGCGGATGGCACATCGTTCGCAACAGCGATACAGCGAGCGTAAGCTGGCGTACTTCATATTGCGTTGAGCAACTCGGTCGCGGCCGCGCGACCAGAGAGCCACGCAGCCTCTACGCGGGCACCGATGCACCAGTCTCCAGCGGCGAAGAGCTTCAACTCGGGGTCCCGCAGGCAGGGTTCGTGCATGGGACGAGCCACCTTGCTGTGTGGCCAGAAGTGGGCGTGCTTCCAGCAGACCGGCGGCGGACGCCGACCGATCAGCAGGGCAAACTCGTCAAGCAGCAGATCCGCGACCTCGGTCGTGCCGCGCGTCCGGTGGATGGCCGAGAAGGCGGCCCGCGCGTGGATGGTCCAGGCCTCGGCCGCCTGTCTGCCGGGCTTGCTGTTGTTCCGCGCCGCAAACACAATCGGACCATCTCCGGGCTCGGTCACGTCGAAGTCGACGGGCACGCGGTCGGCGAAGATGGCCATCGCCGACCAGCATGGGTCCAGGCGGACCCGGTCCATCAGGTCATGCATCGGGTGGAACGCCAGGAGCCGCTGCGCGTCAGGTGCCGGTACACAGGTGACGACGGCGTCGAACCGGCCAAGAGATCGTCCGGCAGCACAAAGTTGCCATAGATGGCCGCTGCGCTTGATCTCCTCGACGCATTGCCCTGAGCAGACCGACAGGCCCTGCAATTGGGTGGCCGCGAGCGCGTCCATGCCGGGAACGCCGACATGGCGCGCGCGGGGGACCGGATCCGACGATACCGCTTCCCAGACAGCAGCGCGCCCTTCGGCAACCCACTGCTGCGCGATCCGCCGGAAGTCGGGATGCTGCACGGTGAAGTACTGCGCGCCGACATCGAAGCTGGCGTCCTCAACCGACAGATGTGCCAGTCGTCCCCCTGGATAGCGGCCCTGGTCGAACACAGTTGGCATCAGGCCGGCGTCCGCGAGCGAGCGGGCGCAGGCCGCTCCTGCCGTCCCAGCGCCGATGACCGCGATCTGCACCATCCCATCTCCCTAGCCACGATGGCAGCTTGGGGCGTCGCGGCGGCGATGGGAAGAAGCGATGCCTCGTACGGATAGCTAACGAGGACGATGCACCCAAATCGCCCGTCAGCTCGCCACGCGCTGCCCAGCTTGCGTGAAGGCGGCGAGATCCTCGACCACGCTGTCGAGCATGAACATGCCCCGCGCTTCGCCATAGTCGTAGAAGACGTCGTTCGGATCAGTCGAAACCTGACGCTTCAGCCGGTCGACCGCCAGGCGAAGAACGGTTTCGACAGCATCGAGCGATTTGTGAGGCGCCGAGATCAGCTGGTTCTCGGCTTCCTCGATCTGCTGATCGATACGATCAACATCACGCTCGATCTCGCTGAGGCCGCACTGCTGCTCGGCCATGGACGCCTCCGCGACCATGTCCTCGATCTCCCTCGCCGACATCCCGGCCATCTTGAGCGGTTCGATTGCCCAGTCGGGAAGCACCGAACGCATGCGGTCCTGGCGCTCTATCAGCGCATCGCGCTTGCGATGGAGGTCATTGATCCGCCGGATGAGAAGCATGTTGTTCACGACAGTCATCTCTTCGATGCCCCCAACGGTCGTTGTAGCGCCCTATAGGACGACTTGATGTTACCTTGACCGAAGTGTGTCAACATTTCGAAATCCTCAATAACTATTGCCGCTGTTGCGTTAAAGATCCCTAAAATTTTGCTGATATATGAGTTTAAGATGTCCCGCTCGACCACCGACGATCATTTTCTGTAGGAGAATCAGGGCTTCTTGCGCTGATCCCGTTCCGGCGTTTCGCGCGTTAGGTGAACTTTTGTGAGGCTGGGTCCAGCGGCCAGGGTGGAACCGCCAATTCGGCGCTGGACGTGGAGCCGTCGAGACTCATATTTCTATGAGGTCCGCCGCTTCCTTGTTGCACTGATGTCACATAAGAACTCGCCTTCTGGTCTGGGACTCGATCGTGCGGCCATGTCTCTGCCGAGGCAGCCTATCGGCCTGCGGCTCCGGAACTACCTGCTCGCCGGGATGATCGTCACGGCGCCCCTGCTCATCACGGCCTATGTCGTGTGGCAGGTGGTCGGGTTTTTCGACGGCTGGATGAACTCGATCCTTCCGGCGAAGTGGAATCCCGAAACCTATATGCCGTTCAGCCTTCCCGGCCTGGGGCTGCTGATGGCACTGGCGTTCCTGGTGCTGATCGGCTGGTCGACGGCCGGCCTGATCGGTCGAACCATTGTCCGCTGGGGTGAGCTGCTGCTCGCGCGCATGCCGATCGTCCGGTCGATCCACGCAACGCTCAAACAACTGTTCGAGACCTTGTTCGCGCAGCAGGCGAGGGCGTTTCGCGAAGTCGTCATGGTGGAGTTCCCGACCGAGGGCCAGTGGTCGGTGGGCTTTCTGACTGGCGACGCTCCGATGGCGCTTGGTGACGAACTCGAGGGGCCACACGCCTCGGTGTTCGTACCACTGACACCGAACCCAACCTCAGGCTTCATCGTCTTCGTACCCCGCAGCCGCATCAGGGTGCTGCCGATCAGCGTCGACGAAGCGTTCAAGCTCATCCTGTCTTTCGGGATCGTCGGGGGTGTCAAAACCGCCAAGCCTTCAGCCGCCGTCGAGGAGCCCGAGAGCGTCCGTGCGCCGGAAAACGTGTAGTAGAATGCGAAGCGCGCGCCCTTGCGGCGCGGTGAGCATAGGATCGTCGCCCAGCATGCGCCGGGCCGAGGACGCGGCGAGCGTGACGAGCTCGGCGTGACGAGCCAGGTCCGCCAGCTTGAACTCGGGCATGCCGCTCTGGCGATCTCCCAGGATCTCACCTGGCCCACGCAGGGACAGGTCCTGCTCGGCCAGATAAAATCCGTCATCGCTTGCCCGCAGGGATGCGAGGCGCGCCTTGGCCATGGCGGAGATCGGGTTTCGCCACAGCAGGATGCACGCGGACGGCGTAGGTCCCCTGCCGACCCGGCCGCGCAGCTGATGTAGTTGCGCCAGCCCGAACTTCTCCGCCGCCTCGATGACGATCAGCGTCGCCTGCGGGACGTCTACGCCGACCTCGATCACTGTCGTCGCGAGGAGGAGAGGAGTGCGACCTTCGACGAAGTCGGCCATAGCGGCATTCTTTGCCACTTCCTTGAGCCTGCCGTGGACCACGCCGACGGCGGTATCAAATCGCTCGCGAAGGGCCAGCACGCGCGCCTCCACTGCGGATCGGTCCTCCTCCTCTCCCATATCGATTGCCGGGCAGACCCAATAGATGCGCTCGCCACGCTCGAGCCTTCGCTGGACAGCCGCGTAGATCTCCTCGATCCGGTCCATCGGCACGGCTGCGGTGGCGATGGGCAGGCGCCCGGGCGGACGCTCCGCGATGATGCTGACCGCGATGTCGCCGTGCATGCTCATCGCGGCCGTCCGGGGGATCGGCGTCGCGGTCATCAGGAGCAGGTCCACTGCGCGGCCCTTCGAGCGAAGCGTGAGGCGCTGCCGGACCCCGAAGCGATGCTGTTCATCGACGACGGCCAGCGCCAGGTTGGTGAAGGCCGCCTCGTCCTTCAGCAGGGCATGCGTACCGACGACCAGGGCCGGTTCCCCGGAGCGCAGGCGTTCCAGGATCGCCGCGCGATCCTTGCCCTTGATGCGGGCGGCCAGCAGCAATGGGGCCAGCCCCATCGGCGCCAGCAATCTGCCCAGCCCAGCGGCGTGCTGTGTCGCCAGCACTTCCGTCGGCGCCATCAAAGCCGCCTGACAGCCAGCCTCATAGGCAGCCAGCATCGCGAGCAGCGCCACCAAGGTCTTGCCCGACCCGACATCCCCCTGCAGGAGTCTGAGCATCGGTGCCGGGGAAGCCATGTCGGCGACGACCTCATTGACCGCGCGTTCCTGATCGGACGTCAGTTGGAACGGCAGGGAGGCGATAAGCTGTCGTCGAAGCCTGCCGTCCCCTTGGGTGCTCCTGCCCGATGCCCTCTCGCGCGCGCGCCGGGCGATTGCAAGGCCCAGCTGGATCGACAGCAGCTCGTCCATTGCAAGGCGGGCACCTGCCGCTCGATCAGGAGCCGCATGGGCCAGACGCAGCGCTTCGTCGAACCGGGGCCACCCGGCGGCGCGCAGCAACCCGTCTTCCTGCCACTCCTCAAGCAACGGGAGTTTCTTCAGGGCTCGCCGTACCAGGCCACGCAGGACGCCCTGGTGCAGACCCCCGATCGAGGGATAGACCGGAATCGGGAGATCGGCCTCGGCGGGATCGAGCCTTTCCGGGTGAGCCATCTGCCAGCGGCCGTTGAATCGCTGCAGCCGGCCGTGGATCAGGAGGTCCCTGCCGACCGTGAACCGCTGCTCGAGCATGCTTCTTGGTGTCTTGAAGAACACCAGCTCGACGTCGCCGGCGGGACCCTCGGCGTGGATGCGGGTCGGGCGGGTCGGGATCATGGTGTGCTGATGGGACAGGATCCGGACACGCAGCGTACGGGACCTGCCCTCGTCCTCGTCCGACAACGCCGCCATCGGGCGCGATTCGAGGAAGGAAGAGGGAAGATGCATGAGCAGATCGAGCACCACCGGATCGGCGGCCTGAAGGAGCCGGGCCAGGCGGCGCTCCAGGGCAGGTCCCACGCCTTGAAGGCCGCGCAAGGGCGCGAACAGAGGCAGGAGGATCGACGGGCGCTCATGTGGCATGGCGACCGGCTGGTACGTGCCGTCCTTGGAACCGTCCCCCATCTCCGCTAGACCGCACACCTCTTAGATCGCGACGACGCCCGCCCGGAGCGCTGCGAATGACCGAGACCATCGAAGATCGCAAGAAGCGCTTGTTCTACCTCAGCCATCATCGGGGGCAGGTCGAGAACGACATCCTGCTGGGGCGCTTCGCCAGAGCCTACCTGCATCAGTTCGACGAGGCATCCCTGGACGCCTACGAGCGCTTCCTCGGCGAGGCCGACGTCGACATCTGGGCCTGGATCACCGGGATGCAGCCGCTTCCGCCAAGGCACGACAACGAGGTCTTCGCGTTGATCCGTGCCGAGGCACAAGGGAAAGCCTGATCCTGATGTCCGTCGCTTCCGTAGCACCCACGACGACTGCCAGCGCCACCCGGCCGCGCAAGATCCTGCTGGCGCGCGGGGTCGGCGGTCTGGATGCACTTCACCTGGCGCGGCGGATCGCCAAGAACGGCAGTTCGACCGTCTTCGTGGCGCGGGATGCGGAACGGGCGGCGCAGTTTGCGGCCCAGTTCGCCTTCTTCGCTCCATCGATCCCCGTCCTGCCGTTCCCGGCCTGGGACTGCCTACCCTACGACCGAATCTCCCCGAATGCCGGGATCATGGCGACGCGGCTGGCGACGCTTGCCGGACTTGGCGAGAAGGGCAGCTCTCGCCTGGTGCTGACCACGGTGAACGCGCTGACCCAGCGGGTGCCGGCGCCCGACGTGGTGCGCAGCGGGCGCCTGGTGGTGAAGGCAGGAACTCGGATCAAGCGGGACGATCTGGTCGCGCATCTTGAGCGAAACGGCTTTCGCCGCGCCGGGACCGTGGTCGAGGCGGGCGAGTATGCCGTCCGGGGCGGGCTCCTGGATCTCTGGCCGACTGGCCAGCCGGAGCCGCTGCGCCTGGACTTCTTCGGCGCGGTGCTGGAGACCATCCGCAGCTTCGACGCGCTCACGCAGCGGAGCAGCAGCAAGCACGAGCGGATCGTGCTCCAGGCGGTGAGCGAGGTCACGCTGGACCCGGCCTCGATCGACCGGTTCAAGACGGCCTACCTCCAGCGATTCGGGGCGGTCACCGGCGATCCGCTTTTGGAGGCTGTCTCAGCAGGCAGGCACTTTCCGGGCATGGAGCACTGGCTGCCCTTGTTCCACGAAAAGCTGGTCACGCTCTTCGATCACCTCGGCAGCGGCTGGACCATTGCGTTCGACCATCATGCCGACGAGGCGATCGAGGCCCGGCAGGCTCTGGTCGGCGAGCACTACCGGGCACGCCAGGAGCCGGCACCCAAGGGGACGAGCTTCGGTACGACGGTCTACCGGCCACTACCGCCGGAACTGCTCTATCTCGACGAGAACGCCCTGGCCCGGCAGCTGGCGGACCGGCCGTCGCTCACCTACTCCCCGTCACCCCCGCCGCTCACGAAGCCGCAGGGGATCGACCTCGTCGTCGACCTGGGTGCCCGGCCGGTCCGCGACTTCACCCAGGAGCGGCAGGACCGCAACATCAACCTTTTCCAGGCGATCGCCGACCACGTCCGCGACCTGACCCGTGAGGGCAAGGACCCGATCCTGGCGACGCACTCGGAAGGCTCGGCCGATCGACTTCGGACGGTGCTGGGTGATCACGGGCTGCCCGGCCTGCCGGTCGTGACGAGCCTGGCCGAGGCAGACGCCAAGCCGGGTGCCAAGCTTGCGGTCCTGCCGATGGAGCGCGGGTTCTACACGACCGACATCATCATCCTGGGCGAGGTCGACCTTCTCGGCGACCGCCTCCAGCGGTCAGCTACGCGGCGCAAACGCGCCGACAAGTTCATCCAGGACCTCTCGGTGCTGGCCGAGGGCGATCATGTCGTCCATGCGGAGCACGGCATCGGCCGGTTTGAAGGGCTGATCACCCTTGAGATCGGCGGCGCACCCCATGACTGCCTCAAGGTCGTGTACGCCGGCGGCGACAAGCTGTTCATTCCGGTCGAGAACCTGGAGATCCTGTCCCGCTACGGCCATGCCGATCAGGCCGTGCAACTCGACAAGCTGGGCGGGGCCGGCTGGCAGGCACGAAAGGCAAAGGTCAAGCAGCGGGTCCGCGAGGTCGCGCAGGAACTGCTGGCGATCGCTGCCCAGCGCGCACTGCGCAAGGGGCAGCCGCTGGAAACGGCTCCCGGTCTGTACGACGAGTTCGTAGCGCGGTTCCCGTACGAGGAGACGGAGGACCAGCTGAGTGCCATCGAGGCGGTGCTGACGGACATGGCCAGCGGCCAACCGATGGACCGCCTGATCTGCGGCGATGTCGGCTTCGGCAAGACCGAGGTGGCCCTGCGCGCGGCATTCGTGGCGGCCGCGGCCGGTCGCCAGGTCGCGGTGCTGGCACCCACGACGCTACTTGCCCGGCAGCACTACCGCGTGTTCACCGAGCGCTTCGCGGATCTGCCCATCCGCGTCGAGCAGCTCTCCCGCTTCGTGCCAGCCAAGGCCCAAAAGCAGGTCAAGGCCGAGCTGGCGGAGGGCAGGGTGGACATCGTCGTCGGCACCCATGCGCTGCTGGCCAAGGATGTCCAGTTCAAGGACCTGGGCCTCGTCGTTATCGACGAGGAGCAGCATTTTGGCGTCGTGCACAAGGAGCGCATGAAGCAGTACCGCGCCGAGGTGCACGTGCTGACCATGACGGCGACGCCGATCCCGCGCACGCTCCAGATGGCGCTGGGGGGGATGAAGGACATGAGCGTCATCTCGACGCCGCCGGTCGACCGCCTGGCCGTGCGCAGCTTCGTGATGCCGACGGACCCGGTGGTGATCCGGGAAGCGCTCATGCGGGAGCACTATCGCGGCGGCCAGAGCTTCTATGTCTGCCCTCGCATCTCAGACCAGGACAAGCTGGCGGAGGACCTGCGCAAGCTGGTGCCTGAGCTGAAGATCGGTATCGCGAACGGGCGGATGGCGCCGAAGGACCTCGAAGAGACGATGGGGCAGTTCTACGACCATCGGATCGACGTGCTCCTGGCCACGAACATCGTCGAGAGCGGGCTCGACATCCCGTCGGCCAACACGCTGATCGTCCACCGCGCCGACCTGTTCGGGCTTTCCCAGCTCTATCAGCTTCGGGGGCGCGTGGGTCGGTCGAAGGTTCGCGGCTATACCTACCTGACGACCCCCGACAAGCAGTTGGCCGACACGGCGGAGCGGCGCCTCAACGTCATCCAGTCGCTGGAAGGGCTGGGCGCCGGGTTCCAGCTCGCGAGCCATGACCTGGACATTCGTGGTGCCGGCAATCTGCTTGGCGACGAACAGTCCGGCCATGTGAAGGAGGTAGGCTTCGAGCTCTACAACTCGATGCTCGAGGAGGCGATCGCGGCAGCCAAGGCCGGCGCGCAGGGCGGGCCGGACGAGGCACCGACCGACTGGACGCCGCAGATCACGGTGGATGCCGCGGCTCTCATGCCCGAGAGCTGGATCGGCGATGTCGATCTGCGGCTTGCCATGTACCGCCGCCTGGCTTCGCTGACCGAGCTCGAGGAGATCGACGGCTTCGCGGCCGAGCTGGTGGACCGGTTCGGCAAGCTTCCGCCCGAGACCGAGAACCTGCTCGCCATCATTGCCGTCAAGCTGCTGTGCAAGCGTGCCAATGTGGCCAAGCTCGACGCAGGACCGAAGGGAATCGTGCTGAGCCTCCACCAGAACAGGTTCCCGCAGCCGGACAAGCTGATCGGGCTGATCTCGGACAGCAAGGGCAAGATGAAGGTCCGCCCGGACCACAAGATCGTCTTCGTCCAGGAAACGAAGAGCCCCGGCGAGCGGCTCAAGGTCGCGAACAGGCTCATGGACCAGCTGGCACGGCTCGCGGCCTAGATGCGGACGGGCCAGCTCTCCATGCGATAGGCGCTGTCCCAGAACATCCACTCGTACTGGCACGAGCGGTGGTAGGCCTGCCTCATCGCGGCGGTGGTCGACGGCGATGCCTCGGCCGCCAGACGGTCGGCCACGTCCTCCACGGCGAGGACCGCATCCCCGAAGCTCTGGTCGGCGTAGGTCTCGATCCAGGCGGAGAACGGGTTGTCGGCGACCGTGACCTCGGCGATCCGGCGCCCGACATCCCAGTAGATGCGGAAGCACGGCAGGATCGCCGCCACGCCCACCGCCAGCCCATCGCGCGCGATGCTGGCCTGCAGGAAGTCGGTATAGGCCAGGCAGGTCGGTGACGGCTCGGCCATGGCCACCTGCTCGGGCGTGATGCCGAACAGCTCGAAGTAGCTGGCATGCAGCGCCCGCTCGACCTGGATCGCACCGTCGGCCGACTTGGCGAACAGCGAGATGGTGGCGGGCTCGGGTGCGACCGAGGCGATCCTTGCCAAGACGCGGCCATACTCCAGCAGATAGATGGCGTCCTGGACGACGTAGTGCTGGAACCGCCTCGGCTCCAGCGTCCCAGCGGCCAGCTCCCGGTTGAACGGCAGCGCCAGGATACGCTTCAGCAGGTCCGCGGTTTCATGGCGCATGGAGGCCGAAAAGGAGACGGTCATCTGGGGGTCCAGAGGTTGTGGAAGTGGTGGACAGGACCGTGGCCGTGGCCGACCGCCAGTTCGTCCGCATGGAGGATGGCGCCGGTCAGCCAGGACTTGGCGGCCCTGACCGCCTCCAGCGGGTCATGCGTGGGCAGGAGTGCCGCGATCGCCGACGAGTAGGAGCAGCCGGTGCCGTGGGTGTTCTTCGTGGGGATCCGGCGCGCCGGCAGCTCCACGACGCGCCCGCCGTCCGCGAACAGGTCCGGTGCGTCGTCGGTGCCAAGATGTCCTCCCTTCAGCACCAGGGCGGCCGGTCCGAGGGCCAGCAGCGGTGGGACCAGGCCATGCATCCCGGCCAGCGTGGTCGGCTCGTCGCCTCCGGTCAGCACGGCCGCTTCGGGGAGGTTGGGAGTCAGCACGGTAGCCAGCGGGCACAAGCACTCGCGCACAGCCGCCACCGCCTCCTCGGCGAGCAGCCGGTCGCCGCCCTTGGCGACCATCACCGGGTCAACCACGATGTTCCTGGCACCATGCGCCTGCAAACGATCGGCGATGATCGCAGCCAGTTCGGCCGTAGCAACCATCCCGACCTTCACGGCGTCGATCCGGACATCAGCGAACAGCGTGTCGATCTGCTGCGCAACGAACGCTGCCGGAACCGGATGCACGCCCGTCACGCGCTGCGTGTTCTGGGCCGTCAGCGCGCTGAGCACGGCGCAGCCATAGGTCTGCATGGCCGCGAACGTCTTGAGGTCCGCCTGGATGCCGGCACCGCCGCTGGGATCGGAACCGGCGATGGTCAGGATGTTGTGGATCAAGAGGCGCCCCTTTCACGTGCATCCCGGACAGCGCTCAAGAGCTGCCGGGCTGCAGCCTCGGGATCAGCGGCATGAGCCACGGCCGTCACCACCGCGATGCCGTCGGCACCGGCCCGGATGGCGTCGCCGGCGTTGTGCAGCCCGATCCCGCCGATCGCCACGACCGGAAGATCCAGTCGGCCGCGGATGCACCGGAAGGCCATCGCCCCCAGTGGCGGCGCCGCGTCCAGCTTTGTACTGGTCGCAAAGATCGGGCCAAGGCCGACATGGTCCACCACCGCCGGATCGACGGTCCCGATCTCATCCATGCTCGTGACGGACAGTCCGATGATCGCGTCGGGACCGGGGATGGCCCTGGCGGCAGGGGACGGCAGATCGTCCTGGCCGACATGCGCACCGTCAGCACCGGCCGCGAGCGCCACGTCGACCCGGTCGTTGACGATCAGGGGAACGCCCATCCCGGCGACCCGGGCCCGGATCGCACCGGCCAGTTCGATCAGGCGGCGCGCGCTGGAAGTCTTGTCCCTGAGCTGGAGGATCGTGGCTCCGCCACGAGCGGCGGCATCGGCGAGATCCGCAATGCGCGCCGGTGGCGTCGTGGCCGTGTCCAGCACGACATAAAGGCCAAGATCCACATGACGCCTCACGTGAGCTTCGCCCGCCCGATCAGCATCGTCCGGTCGATCCTGGCCAGACTGTCCAGGATGCTCACCTGCAGCGAGCCCGGCCCTTCGCTCTGGCCGCATACCAACTCCCCGGCGACCCCGAGGATGGTGCAGGCGGCAAGCGCCGCCAGGATGCGGTCTTCCTCGACAGCCAGACAGGCTGCGGTCAACGCGCTGAGCGTGCATCCGAGGCCGGTGACGCGGGTCATGCGTTCGTCGCCGTTGGCACAGGAAACAACCCGCTCGCCATCGGTTACGTGATCGACGGCCCCGGTGACGACCACGCAGGATCCCGTGGACAGAGCCAGCCCGCGGGCGGCATCGAGTGCCGCATCGCTGCCCGTGGTGCTGTCGACACCCTTGGTGGTGCCGGAACTGCCCACGAGCGCCATGATCTCCGAGCCATTGCCCCGGATGACCGCCGGCCGGTGGCGAATAAGGTTGTGGGCCGTCTCGGTGCGAAGGCGCGTGGCTCCCGCACCGACCGGGTCCAGGACCCAAGGCTTGCCCGCACCGTCCGCCTTGGCGACAGCAAGATGCATTGCTTCGATCCAGGGCCGGGACAAGGTGCCGATGTTCACGACCAGGGCGTCGGAGATCGCGACGAACTCCTCGACTTCCTCCGCGGCATGCACCATGGCCGGTGACGCGCCCACCGCCAGCAAGGCATTGGCCGTCGAGTTCATCACGACATAGTTGGTAATGTTGTGGACGAGCGGCCGGCGGCTTCTCAGCGCATCGAGCACCCGTCCCACGTCCTGGGACATCTTCCTTGGCCTCCCTTCGCTGGCATGACCCAGATCAGGTTCAACGGGTTTGATCTCAGTCCGCCGGTCACGACGAACACCCCTTGGCGGGCTTGAGGATGGTCCGATTGCGACCGATGTCAACCGCAGGCGAGCGCCCGCATTGTCAACCAGAAGGAAGCGTCCGCACGTGAACGTCCTGCTCTATCTTCATGACAGCGCCCTGCTCCACGACACGGGACCGGGCCATCCCGAGCGGCCGGCGCGCTACCGGGCGGTCGTCGAGGCGCTGGATCAGCTGGACGCCCCGTGGCTGCTTCGGCAGGAAGCCCCGGAGGCATCGATCGAGCAGGTGAAGCGCGTCCATGACGTTGCCTATGTCGACGCCCTCCTGGAGGCCCTGCCGGACCAGGGCCTCGTGCAGATCGACGCCGATACCATCGGCTCGCCCGGCAGCCGCGAGGCAGCCTTGCGCGCGGCCGGTGCTGCCGCCTCGGCGGTGGATGCGATCTTGTCCGGTCGGGCCAAGCGCGCCTTCTCGGCAATGCGGCCGCCTGGGCATCATGCCGAGAGCAACCGTGCGATGGGCTTCTGCCTGTTCAACAGCGTAGCCGTGGGCGCAGCCCAGGCTCGTACCGTGCATGGTGTCGGCAGGATCGCGATCGTCGACTTCGACGTCCACCATGGGAACGGCACCCAGGAGATCTTCTGGTCCGATCCGCAGACGCTTTACGTCTCGACGCACCAGTCACCACTCTACCCCGGCACGGGAGCCGACAACGAGCGAGGCGCACGCGACAACATCCTGAACATACCCTTGCGCTCGGGCACCGACGGTACGTTCTTCCGCAAGGTGGTGGCCGACCGCGTCATCCCGGTGCTCGACCGGTTCGCGCCGGAACTGCTGCTGATCTCGGCAGGGTTCGACGCGCATGAAGCCGACCCGCTTGCAAGCCTGCGCCTGACGGAGGAAGACTTCGCCTGGGTGACGAAGCAACTCGTCGCCGTGGCCGACCGTCATGCGCAGGGGCGGGTAGTATCGGTGCTGGAAGGCGGCTACGACGTCGACGCGCTCGGCCGGAGCGTCAAAGCCCATGTCTGCGCGCTCGCTGGCCAAGAGTGAGCGGAGGAAGAGCAGCCCTGTGACCGAAACGAACAAGCAGATGAGCTTCGAGGCTGCGCTCGGAGAACTGGAGAAGCTGGTTCAGGAGCTGGAGCGCGGCCAGCTGGACCTGGACGATGCGATCTCGGCCTATGAGCGCGGTACGGCACTCAAGGAGCTGTGCCGGCAGAAGCTGGCGGACGCGCAGATGCGGGTGGAGAAGCTGTCGGTGAACGCCGCTGGCGAGCCCCGCGTCGAACCCTTCGATCCCTCCCGCTGACGTCGGCCGTCCACCTTGCTCACCAGCTTTCTTCAGGATACGGCCGCCAGCGTGGAGGCGGAGATCGACCGGCTGCTTGGTTCGCCTGCGGATCACGCGGCGCCGAGGCTGGTCGAGGCCATGCGTTACGCGGCACTCGGCGGCGGCAAGCGGCTGCGGGCAGCACTCGTGCGAGCCGTGGCGGATGCCCTGGCCGGCGCTAGCCAGTCGAACTGGATGGCCACCGCTGCTGCGATCGAGGCCGTACATGCCTACTCGCTGATCCACGACGACCTGCCGGCCATGGACGACGCGTCCACGCGCCGTGGCCGCCCAGCCTGCCATCTCGCCTTCGATGAAGCGACCGCGGTTTTAGCCGGTGATGCTCTGCAGGCGGTTGCGTTCGAGTGGATTGCCGGGGACGCGCGGCTGCCGGAAATTGCCAGGCTGACGCTGATAGCGGGTCTGGCTCGGGCCGCCGGCGCTGCTGGCATGTGTGGCGGGCAGATGCTCGACCTGCAGGGCGAGGCGAACCCGCCGGATCTGGCAGGCCTGGAACAGATGGAGCGGCTCAAGACCGGCGCCATGATCGCCTTTGCCGCTGAAGCCGGTGCCGTCATCGCCGGTGCCGATGCGCCGGTCCGCCACCACGTCGTCGGCTGGGCGAGATGTCTGGGGCTCGCCTTCCAGATCAAGGACGACCTGCTGGATGTGGAAGGCGACGGCAGCGTGACAGGCAAGGATGCGGGGCTGGATGCCGTGCGCGGCAAGACTACATTCGTGAGTCTGATGGGTGTGAAAGCCGCGCGTGAACGGCTTGATGTGCTTGCTCTTGAGGCGAGCCACCATCTCGGCGATCTGGGCGTAGAGGTGAACTTGCTCGATTCCATCTTCCACTACGTCGTCACGCGTGATCGCTGAACCGCACATGTCCTGGAGCCGGCGGCAGCATGCCCGACACTGATTTGCTCGATCGAGTCTCGACGCCCGACGAATTGCGTCGACTCCCGAAGACGCAGATTCGCCAGCTCGCGGACGAGCTTCGGCGCGAGACCATCGACGCCGTGTCCGTCACGGGAGGGCATCTGGGCGCTGGCCTGGGCGTCGTCGAGCTGACCGTGGCGCTGCACTACGTGTTCGACACGCCGCGCGACATCCTGATCTGGGACGTCGGCCATCAGGCCTACCCGCACAAGATCCTGACCGGCCGGCGCGACCGGATCAGGACGTTGCGCAAGCCGGGAGGCTTGTCCGGCTTCACCCGGCGCAGCGAGAGCGCCTACGATCCATTCGGCGCCGCCCACAGCTCGACGTCGATCTCGGCCGGCCTGGGATTTGCCGAGGCGATCCGGCTGAACAACGAGGACCGCAACGTCGTCGCCGTGATCGGCGACGGCGCCTTTTCAGCCGGCATGGCCTACGAAGCCATGAACAATGCCGGGACCTCCAAGGCCCGCCTGATCGTCGTGCTGAACGACAACGACATGTCGATCGCGCCGCCGACCGGCGCGATGAGCGGCTATCTGTCTCGCGTCCTAGCGAGCCATGAGTTCCGCGAATTGCGCGACGTGGCCAAGCGGGTGGTGAAGCACCTGCCCGGGCGTCTGCAGAACGTGGCGCGACGGGCGGACGGACTGGCGCGCGGCATGGCCACGGGCGGCACGCTGTTCGAGGAGCTGGGCTTCTACTATGTCGGCCCGGTCGACGGCCACGACGTCGACCAGCTCGTCACGATCCTGGAGGAGCTTCGGGACGATGCCGAGAAGGGCCCCGTGCTGCTTCACGTCAAGACGCAGAAGGGGAAGGGCTACCTCCCGGCCGAGCGGGCGGCAGACAAGTACCACGGCGTCACGAAGTTCGACGTCGCCACCGGCGCCCAGGTCAAGTCCGGCGGCAACCTGCCCTCCTATACCTCCGTTTTCGCACGCAGCCTGATCACCGAGGCAGAGACCGACCCGTCCATCGTGGCAGTGACGGCAGCCATGCCGTCAGGTACCGGCCTGGACCTGTTCGGCCGACGCTTCCCGGGCCGGGTCTACGACGTCGGGATCGCCGAGCAGCACGCGGTGACATTCGCGGCAGGACTTGCCTGCGAGGGCATGAAGCCGTTCTGCGCGATCTATTCGACCTTCCTGCAGCGCGCTTACGATCAGGTCGTGCATGACGTGGCCATCCAGAAGCTGCCGGTACGGTTCGCGATCGATCGGGCTGGCCTCGTCGGGGCAGACGGTGCCACCCATGCGGGCAGCTTCGATATCGCCTATCTCGGCTGCCTGCCCGACATGGTAGTGATGGCCGCCGCCGACGAACTCGAGCTCATGCACATGGTCCGGACGGCTGTGGCCTACGAAGAAGGACCCATCGCATTCCGCTACCCGCGCGGAGAGGGTGTGGGCATCGATCTGCCGGCACGCGGCCAGTTGATCGAGATCGGCAAGGGCAGGGTGGTTCGTGAGGGAACGCGGGTCGCGCTCCTGTCCTTGGGCACGCGACTTGGAGAGTGCCTGAAGGCAGCGGACGAGCTTGCCGGACGCGGCATCTCGGCCACCGTCGCGGACGCCCGATTTGCCAAGCCCATTGATCGCGATCTGGTGCGGCAGCTGCTCGGCCATCACGAACTGGTGGTGACGGTGGAGGAAGGCTCCATCGGTGGCTTTGGCAGTCAGGTCCAGCAGTTTGCGCTGGAAGCGAGCCTGCTCGACAGCGGCAAGGCTCGGATGCGCTCCATGATCCTGCCGGATCTGTTCATCGAGCACGGCACGCCGGCCGGACAGCATGCCGATGCGGGGCTGGATTCGGATGCGATCGTCCGCAAGGTGCTGCAGGGCCTCGGTGTTCGCGTCGAGCCGCTGCGGGTTGTTGCCGGTTGAAGTCGCGCAAGCAGCGGCTCGACCAGCTCCTGGTCGACCGCGGGCTGGTTGAAACGCGCAGCAAAGCCCAGGCCATCGTGATGGCGGGGCAGGTCTTCACAGGTGAACGCAAGCTCGATAAGCCGGGAGAGTCCCTGCCGGACGATGTCGTGCTGGAAATCAGGCGGAGCGGACCTGGCTGGGTCAGTCGTGGCGCCCTCAAGCTCATCGAGGGGCTGGACCGCTTCGGGATCGACCCGGCGGGACTGACCTGTCTCGATGTCGGCGCGTCGACCGGCGGCTTCACCGAGGTTCTGCTCAGCCGGGGTGCGGTCCGGATCTACGCGGTCGACGTCGGCTACGGGCAGCTCGCCCAGAAGTTGCGGAACGATCCACGCGTCGTGAACATGGAGCGGACCAACGCCCGGCACCTCACGACAGCGCAGGTACCTGACCGTATCGACTTGCTGGTGTGCGATGCGAGCTTCATCGGCCTGTCGACCGTCCTGCCTTCATCGATGGCATTCTGCCCTTTGGGGGCGCATGCCGTCGTGCTGATCAAGCCGCAGTTTGAGGTGGGACCGGAGCGGGTCGGCAAAGGAGGCGTGGTGCGGGACCCGGCTCTGCATGAGGAGGTCTGCACCCGCTACCGGGAGTGGTTCACGATGCAAGGCTGGGAGGTCCTGGGGATTGTCCCCAGCCCGATCACCGGCCCGGCGGGCAACATCGAGTTCCTGCTGGGTGCCAGGCGGAGCTCGGACCGGCAGGCTTGCCCCCGGTCAGCCGTCATAGGGCGGATGACGCGGGAATCGCAGCAGGTTGTCTCGCGTGTCGAACCAGGACAGATGCTCGCTGAACCAGCCATGCAGCTTTGGCTGGACGCTGTTGGGGTTATCCAACGTAGCGATGCAGACGCCGATGGAATGGTCACCGGCATCCGTCATGTAGAGCTGCGAGCCGCAATCCCCGCAGAACCAGCGGGTCGACAGCTGGGACGAGGTGAAGGCCTTGGGATCGCCCGCCGTCACGGCAAAGCGCTTTGGCGACAACTGGACCCAAGCCACCACGGGCGCGCCGCTCGCCCTGCGGCACTCCCGGCAGTGGCAGTAGTCGGCAAGGTCGTCCTCTTCCAGCTCCGCAAGATAGCGTACCCGGCCGCACAGGCAGCCGCCAGCACGGCTGGTCATCCTGCCGCCTGCAACCGCTCGAACCCGGCCTCGAGATCGATGATCAGGTCCTCGACCGCCTCCAGGCCGACATGGATGCGCAGGCAGGGCCCCTCTGCCTGCCATGGTGCTGCCGAGCGCGATTTCTGTGGGAATGTCGGGATGAGCAGGCTCTCGTAGCCGCCCCAGGACCAGCCCATGCCGAACAGGCTCATGCCGTCCAACATGGCGGCCACGGCGGCGGCGCTTGTCCGCTTCAGCACGATCCCGAACAGCCCCGACGCTCCCTTGAAGTCGCGCCGCCAAAGGGCGTGGCTGGGATCGTCCGGCAGGGCAGGGTGCAGCACCCTCGAAACCTCCGGCCGGGCCTGCAGCCAGCGGGCAATTTCGATCCCGCTCGCCATGTGCCGCTGCAGCCGGACGTCCAGCGTGCGCAGCCCGCGTAGCGCCAGCCAGCAATCCTCGGGGCTGGAGACCATGCCGAGATCCTGGATGCCGCTGCGCAGCCGCGGATGAAGTTCCGGCGTCGAGGTGACGATGCCCATCATCAGGTCGGAATGGCCACCGATATACTTGGTAGCGGCATGGATGGTGGCGTCGACGCCATGCTCGTATGGCTTGAAGAAGATCGGCGTGCCCCAGGTGTTGTCGAACACAACGAGCGCCCCATGCCCATGGGCGATGCGAGCGATCGCCGGCACATCGCACACCTCGAAGGTCAGCGAGCCCGGGCTTTCGATGTAGACCATCCTGGTCTGCGGCCGAAGCTTTGCCTGGACATCCTCAGGATCCAGCGGATCGAAGAAGTCATGACTCACGCCCATGCGTGCGAGGATGCCCTCCACGGTCTGCCGGGTCGGGTGATACACGTTGTCGGCCACCAGAATGTGGTCGCCTGCCTTCAAAAGCGCCAGCAACGTCGCGACGATGGCAGCCTTGCCCGAGGCCAAGGCGACGGCCCCGCCAGCACCTTCCAGGCCGGCCACCGCCTCTTCGAGGGCGAATGTGGTCGGGGTGCCGTAGCGGCCATAGTTCACGACGCCGGGCCCAGGCCGGGCCGAAAGGAGAGCCTCGACGCTGGGGAACAGGATGGTGGACGCCCGCTGGATGGGCGGGTTGACGATCCCGTCATTGTTCTCGGGATCGCGCCCGAGGGCCGTCACCAGGGTCGCGTCGCGCATCCGTTCCTCCTGCCTGCGAGGACCCGGGCTAGCATGAACCGTAAGCCGCGCGAAGCTGCCCTTGTCGTGGCACACGGCTTGCACGCTTGTCGCTGGTGCGAATGGATCCCGGTAAGTCGGAGTTGGCAGTTCGATGATTGCATGTCATGCGTGCAACCGGATGCAGAGTGTAGCGATACACTCGCACGATGAACGCGGACGATGAACGCCCATCGTCCAGGGAATGAATGTAGGGGATCCCGATGATGCGTCTTTCGAGCCTGCTGGGCGCTTGCGCCCTGGTCGCGTTGGGTGCGGCGTCGGCCGAAGCCGGGCCGACCTTTGACGCCGTCAAGGCAAAGGGCTTCGTGCAATGCGGGGTGAATGTCTCGGGCCTTCCCGGCTTCGCGTCGGTGAACGACAAGAATGAGTGGTCCGGGCTCGACGTCGACATGTGCAAGGCCGTGGCGGCCGCCATGTTCGGCGACGCCAACAAGGTCAAGTACACGCCGCTGAACGCCAAGGAGCGCTTCACCGCACTGCAGTCGGGCCAGATCGATATCCTGTCGCGGAACACGACGGATACCTTGTCGCGTGACACCTCGCTCGGCCTCGATTTCCCTGCTATCAATTACTATGACGGCCAGGGCTTCATGGCGAAGAACTCGCTGGGCGTGAAGTCGGCGCTGGAACTGGACGGGGCTTCGGTCTGCGTGCAGGCCGGCACGACCACCGAACTGAACCTGGCCGACTTCTTCCGCGCCAACAACATGAAGTACCAGGGCGTGGTCTTCGAGAACAATGACGAGGTCAACGCGGCCTACGAGGCAGGTCGGTGCGACGTGCTGACCACCGATGCGTCCGGCCTTTATTCGACCCGTGTGAAGCTCCAGAACCCGGCCGACCACACGGTGCTGCCCGAGATCATCAGCAAGGAGCCGCTCGGTCCGAGCGTGCGTCACGGCGACAACGAGTGGGCCGACGTGGTACGCTGGTCGTTTTATGCAATGGTCCAGGCCGAAGAGTTCGGCATCACCCAGGCCAATGTCGACCAGATGGCCGGCGAGACGCAGAACCCCGACGTTCAGCGCTTCCTCGGCAAGCTGGACAAGCTCGGCGAGGGGATCGGCCTTCCGAACGACTTCGCCATGCAGATCGTCAAGCAGGTAGGCAACTATGGCGAGAGCTTCGACCGTAACGTCGGCGCTGGTTCTGCGCTGAAGATCGAGCGCGGCCTGAACGCGTTGTGGACCGAAGGCGGCCTGCAGTACGCCATTCCCTTCCGCTGACCGGCTGAGGACGGAGGGCCGCTCTGCGGGCGGCCCTCGATCCGCCGCACTCGTCCTGTTCTTTGCGCCGCCGGACGATGCTTATCTCGGGAACGACCATGGCCCAGTCAGCACCACGTGCACCGACCCGTCCCCCGTTCTGGAACGATCCCCGGGTGCGTTCGGCGGTCTATCAGGTCGTCGCCGTCGCAATCGTCGTCGCGATTGGTGCCTACCTGGTTCAGAACACCATCCAGAACCTGCAGAGGCTGGGCGTTTCCACCGGCTTCGGATTCCTGTCGCGCCCGTCCGGGTTCGATGTGTCACAGACCCTCATCCCCTATGATTCCACCTGGTCGTTCGGGCGAGCGTTCATCATCGGCCTGATGAACACCGCCCTGCTCGCGATCTGTGGGATCGTGCTTGCGACGATCATCGGGTTTCTTGTCGGGATCGGACGGCTTTCGCGCAACTGGCTGATCGCCAAGCTTTCGACGATCTATGTCGAGACGCTGCGCAACATCCCGATCCTGCTGCAGTTGATCTTCGTGTACACGGTGCTGGTCTCGTCGCTGCCGTCGCCGCGGGAGAGCCTGAACGTCGCGGACATGGTATTCTTGAACACCAGCGGCCTGTTCATCCCGAGGACCATCCTGGATGAGGGAGCCTCGCTGTTCCTCCTCTCCATTCCGGTGGCGATCGTAGCGGCCTGGATGTTCGCGCATCTTGCGCGCCTGCGCCGTGAGCGGACCGGGCACGGCCTTCCGCGCTTCTGGATTTCCCTGGCAATCCTCTTCGGCCTTCCGCTCGTCGCCTTTCTGGCCACCGGCAGGCCGATCACGATGGAGTACACCACGATCGGCCGTTTCCGGCCGCAGGGCGGCTTCAATCTCCAGCCGGAGTTCGTCGCTCTCGTCCTCGGCCTGTCGATCTACACCGCCTCCTATATCGCGGAGATCGTCCGCTCCGGCATCCTCGCCATCGGCAAGGGTCAGACGGAAGCCGCGATGGCGTTGGGCCTGGATCGGGGCAAGACCCTCCGCCTGGTGATCATCCCGCAGGCCCTGCGGGTGATCGTGCCGCCGCTGACCAGCCAGTACCTGAACCTGACCAAGAACAGCTCGCTGGGCGTCGCGGTGGGCTATCCTGATCTCTTCAGCGTGGCCGGCACCATCAACAACCAGACCGGGCAGGCCGTCGAGGTGATCGCGATCACCATGATGGTCTACCTGATGTTCAGCCTGCTCACCTCGCTGTTCATGAACTGGTACAACGCGCGGATCGCGCTGGTGGAGCGCTGACCATGGCGACCGAGATCGTCACCACCCGCCAGCAGCAGCCACCCAGGATCGCTGCGGCAGGTCCAGTGGCCTGGATGAAGCGGAACCTGTTCGCCACGCCGTTCGACGCGGCACTCACCATCGTTGCAGCCCTTTTCCTGGCCTGGATCGTCCCGCCCTTGCTGCGCTGGGCCGTCCTGGACGCGACCATCGCGGGAAACACCAGGGACGTCTGCACGTTCGACGGAGCCTGCTGGACGGTGATCAAGGTCCGCTTCGGCCAGCTCATCTACGGGCTTTATCCACCAGACGAGCACTGGCGGGTGAACCTGGCTGGCCTCCTGGTCCTGGTCTCCGTCGTTCCGTTGTTCCTGCCACAGATCAAGCAGAAGCTCCTGTACGCGGCCGGCGCGCTGCTGGTCGTGCCGCCGATCGCCGAGCGGATCCTGTCAGGCGGCTGGGGCGGCCTCGACCTGGTCGAGACGAACCTCTGGGGCGGGCTGTTCCTGACGCTGCTCATCTCGATCGTGGGCATCGCGGCGAGCCTGCCGATCGGCATCCTGCTGGCGCTGGGCCGGCGTTCGGAGATGCCGATCATCAAGGCGCTCTGCGTGACGCTGATCGAGATCGTCCGGGGCGTTCCGCTGATCACCGTGTTGTTCATGGCCTCGGTCATGCTGCCCTTGTTCTTCCCGCCCGGCTGGTCCGTGGACAAGCTGGTGCGCGCGCTGATCGGCGTCTCGCTGTTCAGTGGCGCCTACATGGCGGAAGTCGTCCGGGGCGGGCTGCAGACCATCCCGAAGGGCCAGTACGAGGCGGCCAAGTCGATGGGCCTCAGCTACTGGCAGAGCATGGGCCTGATCATCCTGCCGCAAGCACTTCGGCTGGTGATCCCCGGCATCGTCAACACCTTCATCGGCCTGTTCAAGGACACCTCCCTGGTCCTGATCATGGGCCTCTACGACCTGCTGGGCATCGCCCGGATGATCGTCGCCAGCCCGGAATGGCTGGGCCGCTCGATCGAGACCTATGTCGCAGCCGGTTTCGGGTTCTGGATCTTCTGCTACGCCATGTCGCGCTACAGCCAGCGTTTGGAGCGGAAGCTTCAGACCGGCCATAAACACTGATGGGGATGACCCGATGAGCCCCGAGCCGATCATTCACCTGGATCAGGTCAACAAGTGGTACGGACAGTTCCACGTGTTGCGGAACGTCAATCTGGTCGTCGAAAAAGGGCAGAAGGTCGTGGTGTGCGGGCCCTCAGGCTCGGGCAAGTCGACCATGATCCGCTGCATCAACCGGCTGGAGGAACACCAGCAGGGGCGGATCGTCGTCGACGGGATCGAACTCACCTCCGACGTGAAGAACGTCGACGCCATCCGGCGGGAGGTCGGCATGGTGTTCCAGCACTTCAACCTGTTTCCGCACCTGACGGTCCTGGAGAACCTGACGCTGGCGCCGATCTGGGTGCGCAAGGTGCCCAAAGCCGAAGCGGAGAAGACGGCGCGCTACTACCTGGAAAGGGTGCGCATTCCTGAACAGGCGGACAAGTATCCTGGGCAGCTCTCGGGGGGGCAGCAGCAGCGGGTGGCCATCGCACGGGCGCTGTGCATGAAGCCGGAGATCATGCTGTTCGACGAGCCGACATCGGCGCTCGACCCGGAGATGGTCAAGGAGGTGCTGGACACCATGGTCGAGCTCGCCAAGGAAGGCATGACCATGATCTGCGTGACCCACGAGATGGGCTTCGCCAAGGCCGTCGCCGACTTCGTGGTGTTCATGGACAAGGGCGAAGTGGTCGAACAGGCGCCACCGGACGAGTTCTTCACGAACCCGAAAAGCGACCGGACCAAACTGTTCCTGAGCCAGATCCTGGCGCATTGAGCGGACGGATCGCGGGCATGGCCGTGGCGCGTTCCGTCCGCTTCGACGTCGCATCAAAGCGCGTCGCTGGCCTTCTTGGCGGTGTCGGAGATGGCTTCGCCGCCGGCCGAGATGTCTTTGCCGGCACCGCCGACCGTGTTGCAGGCAGTAAGCGCAGCGACGGCGGACAGCATGACCGCGATGACGAGGAACGAACGAAGTCTAGGCATGGATGTGCTCCGACCGCGAGGCCTGAGGTTGGCTCGCTCACACTCCGGCAGGTGTACTTAAAGAGCCAGTCCGTCAAGAACTGGATGGAATATGTCATAATCTATCTACCTGTAATTCCGTCGAATCTGTCGCTTCTCCACGTTGCCCGTCCGCAGATGTAACCTGCATGCCCGCCGTGCTCGTCTATCGCGATCGGCTGCTGGCTCCACCGGAGAGCTTCGTGCCGCGCCAGTACGTCGCTTTCCAGCGATTGCGACCCCTGTTCCTCGGCAGCCGGCGCGACGTCGCGTTTGAGGCGCTAGGTGCCGATGCGGCCATCCTCGGTGAACTTGCCGGGACACGTCCGTGGCAGGTGCCGTTGTTCAAGCAGCTCGGGATCGTGCCAAGCGCGCTCGTTCGCTGGGCACGCGAGCGCGACGTGAGGATCGTGCATGCCCAGTTCGGCCGCGGCGGCGCGCTTGCCTTGCCGCTGGCCGATGCCTTGGGCGTCCCGTTGGTCGTGACTTTCCACGGCGGCGATGCGAGCAAGGCGTCCCATTTCCGCCGGCAGATGTTCCCGACCGTGTTCCAGCGCCGCTGGCCGGAACTCCAGCGCCGAGCCCAGAAATTCTTCTGCGTGTCCGATCATGTGCGGCGGCTGTTGCTGGAGCGAGGCGTGCGTGACGACCTCCTGGCCGTGCACCATCTGGGAGTCGTGCTGCCCGAAGCAACCGCCAGATCAAAGCCAGCCGGTAGCCGCCTGCTCTGCGTAGGTCGCTTCGTCCCCAAGAAAGGCTTTGCCGACGCGATCGCAGCTCTGAGGCATGCCCGGTCGATGGGTAGCCGCCTGGAACTCGACCTGATCGGTGACGGCCCGCTGCGGCCGGAGCTCGAGCAGGCTGCACAAGACCTGCCGGTGCGCTTCCTAGGCTGGCAGAGCCCGGAGGCAGTCGGTCAGGCCATGGAGGATGCTTTGGCATTGATGGTCCCGAGCCGTACTGCTGCCAGCGGCGATGCGGAGGGTCTGCCGACAGTGGTCCTGGAAGCTCAGGCGCGCGGGTTGCTCGTCGTGGCCACGCGTCATGCCGGCATTCCCGAAGCCGTGTCGGACGGCCAGAACGGCCTGCTCGTTCCCGAGGGCGATCCGGCTGCACTGGGCGATGCGCTCGTGCGGGTGGAAAAGGAGCCGCATCTTCGTGCGGCGCTCGTGACGGCTGCACTTGCATCGGTCCGGGCCGGTTTCGACGCCCGTCTGCAGTCCGAGCGGCTGGAACAGCGGCTCCTGGCCCTGCTGGGCAACTCCTAAGCCTTGCGGCGGCAGGCGCCCCGACCGACATGAGCTGCATGGACACGCAAGCGGGGTGGTGCATGAGCGAACTGGACCTAGTCGCGCTCGACGGGCGTGCGGTGGTGCGGATCGGCGGGGAAGACCGGTTCGAATTCCTGCAGAACCTCGTGAGCGGCGATGTTGCCAGGGTCGAGCAGGGCCTTGCCATCTGGAGCGCCCTGCTCACCCCTCAGGGCAAGTATCTGTTCGATTTCTTCCTCTATCCGGCAAGCGGGTCGATCCTGCTCGACGTGGAAGCGGGACGCGCCCTGGACCTGATCCGCCGCCTCATGCTGTATCGTCTGCGTGCCAGGGTCACGATCGAGGACGAGAGCGTCCATCGTCAGGTGTTTGCCCTGCTCGGGCGGGATGCGCCCGCGGCTGCAGGACTTGCGGCCAACCCAGGTTCGTGTGCGCCCTATGGTGATGGCTTTGCGGCGGTGGATTCCCGGGTCCTGGAGCTGGGGGTGCGCCTGGTGCACCCTGGTCCACCATCACTGCCTGGCGCGACGATCGCACCGTTTTCGACATGGGACCTGGCGCGGCTGGCCGCCGGCGTGCCGGATGGGACACGGGACCTGATCGTCGATCGCACGACTCTGCTTGAGGCCGGCTTCGACGAGCTGGGCGGCATCAGTTTCGAGAAGGGCTGCTATGTCGGCCAGGAGCTGACGGCGCGCATGAAGTATCGCGGCCTGCTCAAGAAGCGCCTGTTCCCGATTGTCACGAACGAACAAGCCTTGCCGGAGGCCGGCACGCCGATCACGGGCCCGGCTGGCGAGGAGGTCGGCGAGATGCGTTCGTCCTCTGGCCAGCTCGGGTTGGCGCTCCTGCGGATCGAGGCCGCGACGGGTGAGCTGACAGCCGGCGCAACCCGCCTGGAAGTCAGGCGACCATCCTGGCTGGCGGCCGCCTGACCCGGTGGCTCAGTTCATGCGCTCCCGCACAGCCGCCTGCGCCGCGGCCAGGCGCGCGATCGGCACGCGATAGGGCGAGCACGAAACGTAGTCCAACCCAATCCGATGGCAGAAGCCTACCGAAGCCGGGTCGCCGCCATGCTCGCCGCAGATGCCTAGCTTCAGCTCGGGTCTGGTCGCCCTGCCCCGCTCCTTGGCGATCCGGATCAGCTCGCCCACGCCCTCCTGATCGAGGGTCTGGAACGGGTCGGCCGGAAAGATGCCGTCCTGGATGTAGCGCTCCATGAACTTGCCGCTGTCGTCCCGGGATAGGCCCAGCGTCATCTGGGTCAGGTCATTGGTGCCGAAGCTGAAGAAGGCGGCGTGGCTGGCAATGGCGGAAGCTTGCAGGGCCGCGCGCGGCAGCTCGATCATCGTGCCGATCAGGTAGGTCAGCTCGCGGCCGCTCTCCTGCATGACCTGGGCTGCCATCGCCTCGACCTTGTTCTTGATCAGCTCCAGTTCCCGCGCCATGCCGACGAGCGGGATCATGACTTCCGGGATGATGGTTTCGCCAGACTTCTCGTAGACGGCGACCGCCGCCTCGAAGATGGCACGCGCCTGCATCTCGTAGATCTCGGGGAACAGGACGCCCAGCCGGCAGCCTCGCAGGCCGAGCATCGGGTTAGCCTCGGTCAGTTCGGCCAGACGGCGCTTCACGAACTTCGGCTCGACTCCCGCCGCCGCGGCCACTTCCGTGATCTCGTGCGGCTCGTGCGGCAGGAACTCGTGCAATGGCGGGTCGAGCAGCCGGATCGTGACGGGCAGGCCCTGCATGATCGTGAAGAGCTCGACGAAGTCCCGGCGCTGCATCGGCAGGATCTTGGACAGCGCCCGGGTCCGCCCCGGCCCATCCTCCGCCAGGATCATCTCGCGCATGGCCAGGATCCGGTCGTCCTGGAAGAACATGTGCTCGGTCCGGCAAAGGCCGATGCCCTCTGCGCCGAAGCGTCGTGCGGTCCTGGCATCCAGCGGAGTCTCGGCGTTGGTGCGCACCTTGAGGGAACGCATCGAATCCGCCCAGCCCATCAGCATCGCGAACTCGCCGGACAGCTGCGGCTCCACGGTGGGTATCCTGCCGAGCATGACCGTACCGGTGCCGCCGTCGACGGTGATCACGTCACCTTCGGCTACCCGGGTGCCGCGGACGTAGAAGCAGCGGCTCTCATAGTCGATCAGGAGATCGCCGGCACCGCAGACGCAGGCCTTGCCCATGCCGCGCGCGACCACCGCCGCGTGGCTGGTCATGCCGCCGCGGCTGGTGAGGATGCCTTGCGCGGCGTGCATGCCGTGGATGTCGTCGGGCGACGTCTCGATGCGCACGAGGATCACCTGTTCGCTCGCGGCGGCACGGCGCTCGGCCATGTCGGCCGAGAACACGACCTTGCCGGAGACGGCGCCGGGTGAGGCCGGGAGGCCCTTGGTCAGGATGGTCTTCTCGGCCTTCGGGTCGAGGGTTGGATGGAGCAGCTGATCGAGGGACGCTGGATCGACGCGCAGAACCGCCTCCTCGCGGCTCAGCAACCCGTCGTTCGCCATCTCCACCGCGATCTTCAGGGCGGCCTGCGCAGTCCGCTTGCCGGTGCGGGTCTGCAGAACGTAGAGCTTGCCCTGCTCGATCGTGAATTCGATGTCCTGCATGTCGCGATAATGGCCTTCCAGCTTCTGGAAGAGCGTAACGAGTTCGGCATAGGACTGGGGCAGGACCTCTTCCATCGGGGGCAGGTCGTTGCCCCCCTCCTCACCCATCTTGCGGGTCAGCGGTTGCGGCGTGCGGATGCCTGCCACCACATCCTCGCCCTGCGCATTGACCAGGAACTCGCCATAATAGGCGTTCTCGCCGGTGGAGGGGTTGCGGGTGAAAGCGACGCCGGTGGCACAGTCCTGCCCCATGTTGCCGAACACCATGGCCTGCACGGTCACCGCCGTGCCCATCTCCGCAGAGATGTCATGGAGCCGGCGATAGGTGACGGCGCGCGGCGTCATCCAGGAGCTGAACACGGCGCCGATCGCTGCCCAGAGCTGGTCCTGCGGCGTCTCCGGGAACGGCTTGCCCGTCTGCTCCTGCACGATCGTCTTGAACTGTTCGACCAGCTCTTCCAGGTCCGCCGCCGAAAGGTCGGTGTCGAAGCGGGCTTCGCGTTCCCGCTTCATGTCCTCCAGGGCTTCCTCGAACAGATAATGGTCCACCTCGAGCACGACGTCGCCGAACATCTGGATGAAGCGGCGATAGCTGTCGAAGGCGAACCGGCGATCGCCGCTGCCCTTGGCGAGACCCTCGACGGTGGTGCTGTTCAGGCCGAGGTTCAGCACCGTGTCCATCATTCCCGGCATCGAGACTGGCGCGCCGGAGCGAACCGACACCAACAGCGGCCGGTCAGGGTCGCCGAAGCCTCGACCGACCAAGTTCTCCACCGCCGCGAGGGCGACCGCGACCTCCGACTGCAGCTGGTCCGGGTAGGTCTTTCCCCGGGCGTAGTAGTGCGTGCAGACCTCGGTCGTGATGGTGAACCCGGGTGGCACCGGCAGGCCGAGCTTGGCCATCTCACCGAGATTGGCGCCTTTGCCGCCCAGTAGCTTCTTCATGTCGGCCGCACCGTCGGCTGTGCCGCCGCCAAAGCTGTACACCCATCGCGCCATCGCTCGCCCTCGCTTTACGGGTTCACGCCTTGCCCGGCTGTGCCGGAGCGTCCTCGACCTTACCGAAGTCTGCCACGGCACCCAGTGCGGTGCGAATGGTCGAAAGCAGGTGCAGGCGATTCCGACGCAGCTCGGGCTGATCGACGTTCACCAGTACCTTGTCGAAGAATTCGTCCAATACCGGGCGGAGGACCGCTAGAGCAGCCATGGCCGCTCCGTAGTCCTCGACCTGCAGGGCTTCCTCGATCTGCTGGCCGGCTTCTTGAAGAGCCGCTGCAAGTGCCTGCTCCGCCGGATCGATCAGCAGTGCTGGATCGGGGCGACCCTCGTAGGCCGCCTGATCCTTCTTCTCTTCGATGCGCACGATGTTGACGGCTCGACGCCAAGCCGCGACCAGGTTGATGCCATCCTCGGTCGCCAGAAGGACCTGGAGGGCTTGCACGCGCGCCAGGATGCGAACCAAGTCGTCATCGTCGCCAGCGGCCGCCACGACGGCCGCGATCAGATCGTGACGCGTGCCCCTGGCCCGCTGCTGGACCTGCAGCCGGTCGATGAAGAAGCCGACAAGTTCCCGGCTCAGAACATCCGGATCCAACTGCCGGAACCGGTCGCCATAGAGGCTAAGCGAAGCCCCGAAGATCTTCTTCAGCGGCAGCCGGAGCTGGTTCTCCACGATCAGCCGGATGACGCCGAGCGCGGCCCGGCGCAGCGCGAACGGGTCCTTGGAGCCGCTCGGCCGGATGCCGGCCGCAAAGAAGCCGACCAGCGTGTCGATCTTGTCGGCCAACGCCACGGCGACCGGGACGGGCGCCGACGGGCAATGATCGTCCGGCCCCTTCGGGGCATAGTGCTCTGCAACACCGTCGGCCACGTCGGCGGATTCGCCCTGGAGCCGGGCATAGTGCCCGCCCATGGTCCCCTGCAACTCGGGGAACTCGCCGACCATGCCCGTGACGAGATCACACTTCGCCAGCAAGGCCGCGCGTTCTGCGGCGGCCAGATCAAGGGAGGGAACTGCGGGCGCCAGCGAGGCTATCAGCCCGACCAGCCGCAGGACCTTCGCTTCCAGCGTGCCGAGGTCGGCATGGAAGACCATCCGCTGCAGCTGCGGGAGGCGGTCTTCCAGCCGGACTTCGCGGTCCTTGCCCCAAAAGAACCTGGCATCCCACAGCCTGGCGCGCAGGACCCGCTCGTTGCCGGCGATCACAGCGGCACCGCCATCGTCGGTTTCCCGGTTGGCCACCGTGATGAACCGGTCCGCCAGTGTGCCGTCCGCCTGACGGGTGGACAGATATTTCTGGTGCTCGCGCATTGAGGTCACCAGCACCTCGGAGGGCAGCTCCATGAAGTCCCTGTCGATGCGCCCGGACAGCGCCACCGGCCACTCGACCAATCCCTTCAGCTCTTCCACGAGCGACGGGTCGTCACCCAGGATCACGCCGGCCTGATCTGCCAGTGAGCGAGCCTGCGCCAGGATGGCCGTGCGACGCTGGTCCTGGTCGAGCATGACCTTGGCCGCAAGCAGCTTCTCGGACAGGTCGTCGAAGCCGTTCACATCCAACGGCTGCGGAGCCATGAATCGGTGGCCATGGCTGGTGCGGCCGGCTACCAGATCGCCAAAGCGCACCGGCACGGTTTCGCCGCCCAGCAGGCAGACCATGGACTGCAGGGGGCGCACCCAGCGGACGTCGCCCGAGCCCCAGCGCATGGATTTGGGCCACGGGAACCGGCCGAGGACACCCTCGATCAGCTCGCCGACGACGACGGACGCCCGCGCACCGGTCAGCGCCACCAGGGCATATAGCACCCTGCCCTTCTTGCCTTCGTCGCGCTCCTCGAGCCGATAGGACAAGCCGTTCAGGCTCTTGAAGAAGCCGTCTCTGGCCTGGGCGGGCGCGTCGACGCGCGGGCCGCGCCTTTCCAGCGTCCGGTCCGGCTGCTGCTCGGGCAACCCGTCCGCCACCAGCACCAGCCGCCGCGGCGTCGCGAAGGTCCGCATGCTCGTGGGCGCAAGGTCCGCGGCGGCCAGCCCGTCTCCCACCAGCCTCGCCAGGTCCAGGCGGGCCTGGTCCTGCATCCGGGCCGGGATCTCTTCCGACAGCAGTTCCAGCAGGAGCTCAGCCACGCGCCGTCTCCACGAGCTGCGTGGCGAGCCATGCCTCGCAGCAGGCCTTCGCCAGGGCGCGCACCCGGCCGATATAGGCCTGCCGTTCGGTGACCGAGATGACCCCGCGCGCGTCCAGCAGGTTGAACAGGTGGCTGGCTTTCAGGCACTGATCGTAGGCCGGCAAGGGCAGGCGATGTTCCAGGATCGACCGGCAGTGCCGCTCGGCATCCTCGAAGTGCCGGAACAGGATGTCCGTGTCGGCATACTCGAAGTTGAACGCGGAATACTCCCGCTCGGCCTGCTGGAACACCTGGCCATAGGTGAAGCCGCGACCGTTGAAATTCAGGTCGTAGACGTTCTCCACGCCCTGGATGTACATGGCGAGGCGCTCCAGGCCATAGGTCAGCTCGCCGGAGACCGGCCGGCAGTCGATGCCGCCGACCTGCTGGAAATAGGTGAACTGGCTCACTTCCATGCCGTCGCACCAGACTTCCCAGCCCAGCCCCCAGGCACCCAGGGTCGGGCTCTCCCAGTCATCCTCGACGAAGCGCAGGTCGTGCAGTTCCGGGTCGACGCCGAGCGCGTAGAGGGACTGCAGATACAGCTCCTGGATGTTCGGTGGCGACGGCTTCAGGATGACCTGGAACTGGTAGTAGTGCTGCAGGCGGTTCGGGTTGGCACCATAGCGGCCGTCGGTCGGGCGGCGCGACGGTTGCACATAGGCGGCGTTCCAGCTTTGCGGCCCCAGCGGGCGCAGGGTGGTGGCAGGGTGGAACGTGCCGGCACCCACTTCCATGTCGTAGGGCTGCAGGATGACGCAGCCCTGGTCGGCCCAAAAGCGCTGCAGGGTGAGGATCAGGTCCTGGAAGCCGGGGCTGCCCTGGTCGCGCAAACTGGTCTCCGTCTTGGCGTCGTGCCGTTCCTCGGCCGGGGCCGGACCTTAGTTCCCGCATCTACGCCCGGCAAGGCGAGGACGGGTGTCGGATAGCCTGCTCTGGCGACCTACTTGCGGTCGCAGGTGCACCAGCTTCCCTTTGGCAGGAAAGTCCCGCAGCGCGGGCAGGCCGCGAGTTCCACCGTCCTGGGATTGCCCTTCGGCGCGGCGCTGGAACGCCGCTTGTCGCTGGCCTTGCTGGCGGAGCGCATCAGGAAGAACGCGATGGCGACCACGAACAGGACGACGAGAATCTTGCCGATGGAGAGGGTGGTGATCATGGCGCCGGAATAGCTGTTGTTGGCGGTGGTGGCCAGCGTCACCGAGGTAGAACGCGCGCCGGTCGGCAGCCCGGCTAGAGCCCGTACCGCCCGAACGCCAGCCGCTCCTCGACGGCACCCAGGATCAAGCCGCTCGCATGATCGATCCCCAGGCGCCGCTGCAGCCAGGAACGTCGCTGGCCATAGGTCTTGATCCGCAGCTTGTCACCAAAGCGCGCGCGCAGCACCGTCTCCGGCGTCCCGAGTTGGTCCACGAGCCCGAGCGCCTTGCCGCGCTCGCCGAGCCAGACCCGTCCGGAGAAGATCTCCTCGTCTGGACCGGCGAGCTTGCCGGCTCGGCGGCTGCGGACATGGTCGATGAAGGCCTGATGAACATCGCCCTGGATCTCGTCGAGCAGTTGCAGGTCCTCTGGAGTCTGCGGCCGGAACGGATCGAGCATCGCCTTGCGTTCGCCGCGTGTCCGCACGCGGCGCTCGATCCCGAGCTTGTCGATCGCATCGACGAAGCCGAAGCCGGCCGAGACCACCCCGATCGAACCGACCAGCGAGCAGCGATGGGCGAAGACCTCGTCCCCGGCGCATAGGAGCCAGTATCCGCCGGATGCCGCCACGTCCTCGGCAAAGGTCAGCACGCGCTTGCGCTTGCGCTCGGCAAGAGAGCGGATCTTCTCGCCGATCAGGGCGGACTGCACCGGCGAGCCGCCGGGGCTGTTCACCACGATCGCGACCGTGTCGGCATGCTTGTGCCTGAACGCCGCCTCGAGGATCCCGTTCACGCTGGCGAGCGTCATCCCGCCTCGGCCAGGCAGGCTGCCGATGACGCCGGACAACCGCACCAGCGGCACGATCGGGTGCTTCGGGAATGGCCAGAATCGCTCCAAGTTCAACAAACGGCGTCTCCTCTGTCCCAATCGATCGCAGCGCCCCGCTCCAGCACCGCACGCGCCCCCTCGGTCCATCTGCGGTCGTCGGCATGCAGCACGAAGCCGCCGAGAAGACGTGCCGGCGTCCGCACAGCCTTGCGGGCATGGATCAGGACGCGGTGGGCCGGCCCGCCGGCATAAGGATGAACCGGCAGGATCCGCACATCGCCGGCGATACCGTCCATGGCAGCGACTGTCTCTACGATCCGATCGGCACGCAGGATCACCACCAGGTGGCCTCGTGGCCTGCACAGCCGCAGGCAGTGCCCGATCCAGGCGGACAGCGCCAGCTGGCCGAACCGGGCCCGTTCTCGCTGTTCGTCCGGGGAGCGGGACGAATCCTGGTCATGGTACGGCGGATTGCTCAGGACGAGGTCGAACCCTTGCCGGTCCTTGTAGCCGGCAAGGTCGGCCTGCCGGACCTCGAAGCGATCCTGCCAGCCGTTCGCCAGGATGTTGGCGCTGGCTTCGGCGACGGCATCGGGCGCGACGTCGATCGCCGTGATGTTCGGGCTGTTCGTCCGCGCGGCGACGCACAGGCCGACCGCGCCACTGCCACACCCGGCGTCCAGGATACGCTCCTTTGCCTGAACAGGCGCTGCCGCCCCGAGCAGGACAGCATCCAGAGCTGGCCGGTCTCGCCCCTGGACAGCCTTCATCCGGACCCTGCCGCCGAGCAGCGAATAGAGCGCGTTCTGCCCGGCTGGACCATGAACCGGGTCCGTTGCCTCACCGTATCCACTATCTATCGGCAGGCGGGATGCAATCACACGGATCTTCCGGTCGGTTTGCCACTCGTCGCCACGCCATGTTAGCAACGCGGCGCCGCGTTCGAACGCTGCATCTGACTGATCGAGCCTTTGGACGAGGACGACGGAGTTGAATTTGGCGCCCCTTCCTGTCGAACAAGATAGCGCTCGTCCCGCCAAGCCTGGTCTCGACCGCCCGATGGCTCTCGTCGCGCTCGAGATGGAGAAGGTCAACAGCCTGATCCTGGAACGCCTGCAAAGCGAAGTCTCGCTGATTCCGGAACTTGCACGCCACCTGATCGCGGCGGGGGGCAAGCGGATCCGGCCGGTGCTGACCCTGATCGCCGCGCGGCTGTGCGGCTACGAGGGGGACCGGCACATCTCGCTGGCAGCCTGCGTCGAGTTCATCCATACGGCCACCCTGCTCCACGACGACGTGGTCGACGAGAGCGATCTGCGCCGCGGACGCAGCACGGCCAACGCCGTTTGGGGCAACAAGGCGCCGGTGCTGGTGGGCGACTTCCTGTTCAGCCGGGCCTTCACGCTGATGGTGGCGGACGGCTCGCTGCGCGTGCTGGAAATCCTTTCCAACGCCTCGGCGGTGATCGCGGAGGGCGAGGTCGCTCAGCTGGTGACCACCAACGACACGAGCACCACCGAGTCCGCCTATCTCCACATGATCGAGTGCAAGACGGCTGCGTTGTTCGAGGCGGCAGCCCAGGTCGGGGCCGTGCTGGCGGGGCGGCCGATGGCGGACGAGCAGGCGCTGGCCACCTATGGCCGCTCGGTCGGCGTGGCCTTCCAGCTGGTCGACGACGCGCTGGACTACAGTGCGGGGCAAGCCGAGCTCGGCAAGACGATCGGCGACGACTTCCGCGAAGGCAAGATCACCCTGCCGATCCTGCTGGCCTTCGCGCGCGGCGACGAGGAGGAGCGCCAGTTCTGGCGGCGCTGCCTGGAGGACCTGGACCAGCGCGACCATGACCTCGAGCACGCCATCCGCCTGCTCGACAAGCATCGCGCGCTGGAAGACACGATTGTCCGCGCCGAGGGCTATGTGGCGGACGCACGCGCTGCGCTGGCGGGCTTTGCGGACAGCCGCGCCAAGGCGGCGCTGACCGATCTAGCCGACTTCGCGGTCCACCGCGCGTTCTGATCCGGATGGGGCCTTGCGCGTCCCGCGCGCCACGGCTATTTCCCAGCCGTCCGCGCAGCGGGGCGTAGCTCAGCTTGGTAGAGCGCTTGCTTCGGGAGCAAGAGGCCGGTGGTTCGAATCCACTCGCCCCGACCATCCTGCGGCGCGGACCTCCCGACCAGTTCCTGATCTTTCCTTGAGCCGGCCAGCCCGGCCGGAATTGCACCGGCCGGGCTGCACCATGTGTCACGGCATCGTGTAGCTGGTCTTCACCGTCGTGTAGAACTCGGCGGCGTAGCGACCCTGCTCGCGCGGGCCGTAGGAGCTGCCCTTCCGGCCACCGAACGGCACATGATAGTCGACGCCCGCCGTCGGCAGGTTGACCATCACCATGCCGGCATCGGCGTTGCGCTTGAAGTGGCTGGCATACTTCAGGCTCGTGGTGCAGATGCCCGAACTCAGGCCGAATTCGGTGTCGTTCGCGACGTGGAGCGCTTCCTCGTAGTCCTTCACCCGCACGACGCTCACCACCGGACCGAACACCTCCTCGCGGTTGATCCGCATGTCGGGCGTCGTCTCCGTGAACAGGGCCGGCTGCAGGTAGAACCCGGTCTTCTCCCGGTTCAGCCGCTCACCGCCGAACGCCAGCTTCGCCCCTTCCTTGCGAGTGATGTCGATATAGGACAGGTCCTGGTCCAACTGCTTCTGGTCGACCACCGGCCCGATCTGCGTTCCCTGCTTCAACGCATCGTCGACGACCAGCGCCTTGGTCGCGTCGACCATGGCGCCTACCAGCCTGTCGTGGATGCCTTCCGTGACGATCACGCGCGAGGAAGCGGTGCAGCGCTGGCCCGTCGAGTAGAAGCCACCCTGAACGGCGCAGTTCACCGCAGTAGTCAGGTCCGCGTCGTCGAGCACCACGAGCGGGTTCTTGCCGCCCATCTCCAGCTGGATCTTGGCCATCCGGCCGATGGCCGTGGCGGCTGCCTTGCGACCCGTCGGCACCGAGCCCGTAAAGCTGATCGCGTTGACACGCGGGTCCTCGAGCAGCACCTGCCCCACGACCGACCCACGCCCCATGACAAGGTTGAACACTCCGGCGGGCACGCCGGCGTTCACGATGATCTCGGCCAGCGCATGGGCCGAGCCGGGAACCAGATCGGCCGGCTTGAATACGACCGTGTTGCCGTAGGCCAGCGCCGGGGCGATCTTCCAGGCCGGAATGGCGATCGGGAAGTTCCAGGGCGTGATCAGGCCGACCACGCCGATCGGGTCGCGGCGCATCTCGACTTCCACACCCGGTCGGACCGATTCGACCCGCTCCGACGCGATCCGGAGAACCTCGCCACCGAAGAACTTGAAGATCTGCCCGGCACGCGCGACCTCGCCGATTCCCTCCGGCAGGGTCTTGCCCTCTTCCCGGGAAAGCAGGCGGCCCAGTTCTTCCTTGCGCGCGAGGATTTCGTTGCCAACCTTGTCGAGCAGGTCGGCGCGCTGCTGGATGGGGCTGTTCTGCCAAGTCTTCAGGGCCTGGGTGGCAGCGGCGATCGCGTCCTTGGTCTGCGCGGCATCCGCATAGGCATATTCGCCGATCACGTCGTCCAGGTCGGACGGGTTCACGTTGCGCGACACGGAAGCGCCGTCGACCCATGAGCCAGCGATATAATTCTGATGAACACCCAAACTCTTCACTCCTGCTGCTGATCCATGGAACAGGTGGCGCGCTTCCGGTGCGAGGCCACCATCCCAGGCCAACACATGGGCACCCGGGGATCGCTCTGCCACCGCACCCATGCTACCAGAGGCACACGCAATACGTTTCACGGGAGGCCGGCAAGGCATGAGCGGAATCGATCAGGACCTCTTCAGCCATTTGGCCGGCTTCGACACGCCCACGATCTGCAATGCCCTGGAAGAGGCACGCGGCTTTCGTTCCACCGAAGGCTTCACGCTGAAGCCCCTGGTCTGCGCGTTCACGGACCTGAAGCCGATCGTCGGCTTCGCGCGTACCGCCACCATCCGCGCCACCCGCCCGTCCGACCGCAAAGGCGACGAGGCCCGCCAGCATCGCCTGGCCTATTACAGCTATGTCTGCTCCGAACCCCACCCGACGATCGCGGTGATCGAGGACCTGGACGAGCACAAGGGCACCGGCGCGTTCTGGGGCGAGGTCAACACTGCCATCCACAAGGGCCTGGGCGTGCTCGGCTGCGTCACCGACGGCTCGATCCGTGACCTCGACATGATCGCACCCGGCTTTCAGCTCCTCGCCGGTTCGGTCGGGCCGAGCCACGCCTTCGTGCATTGCGTGGACTTCGGCCTGGACGTGACCGTCGCCGGCATGAAGGTGCGTCACGGCGACATCATCCACGCCGACCGCCATGGAGCCACGGTGATCCCGCTGGATCTTTTGCCCAAGCTCCCGGCCGCGATCGACGTGTGCATCCGCCAGGAACGGCCGATCCTCGAGGCCGCCCGGTCCGCCGACTTCGACATCGAGATGCTGAAGCGGGCGATGGCCGAGGCGGACGAGATCCACTGACGAGGGTGCCGGACGCCCTCACCCGTTCCTGAACTTCGAGCCGGGCCAGTGCGCCGCACCGGCCCGCTCGTGGCGCACATGCCATGCCGGCGCAGCACCAAGGGCATCGGCCGCATGCTGGCCCCAGCGGGTGTCGTCCAGGTAGCCGCGCGCGATGGCGACCATGTCGGCATGGCCATCCGCGATGACCTGCTCGGCCTCTTGCGGCGTCACGATCAGACCTACCGCCTGCACGGCCACCTTGTTGCCGACCGCGCGCTTGACCGCGCCCGCAAACGGCACCTGGTAGCAGGGCTGGACCGGCACGCGGATGTTCGAGCGGATGCCGCCCGACGAGACCGTGATGTAGTCCAGGCCGATGTCGGCCAGTTCGTTGGCGAGCCTCGCGGCATCGTCCGGGGTCAGGCCCTCCTCGTGCCAGTCCGACCCGGTGATCCTGGCACCGAGGATCTTCTCCTTCGGCCAGACCAGGCGGACGGCCGCCGCGATCTCCAGGATCGCGCGGGTCCGGTTGGCAAAGCTGCCGCCATAGGCGTCCGTCCGCTCGTTGCCGAGCGGCGAGTTGAAGCTGTGCAGGAGATAGCCGTGGGCCGCGTGCAGCTCGATCGCATCGAAGCCGGCACGGTCCGCCCGTTCTGCGCCGGTCACGAAGGCCTGGCGGATCCGATGGATGCCGGGCTGATCGAGTTCCTGCGGGGCCGGGCGCGCCGGATCGAACGAGACCGGGCTTGGGCCTACAGGCTGCCATCCGCCGGCTTGCGGAGGCACCAGCCCACCACCCTTCCATGGCATGTCCGAGCTGGCCTTGCGGCCGGCATGGGCCAGCTGGAGCCCGAACCGCTGGTCGGGAGCGTAGGTGCGGACGTCGCGCAGCAGCTTGGCAAGGCCCGCCTCATGGTCCTCGCTCCAGATCCCCAGGCAGGCAGGGGTGATCCGGCCCTCGGGCAGCACCCCCGTCGCTTCCATGACGAACAAGCCGGCACCGCCCAGCGCCAAGCTGCCGACATGCTGCTGGTGCCAGGGCGCGACATGCCCATCCCTGGCCGCGTACTGGCACATCGGCGAGATGGTGAAACGGTTGGGCAGCTCCACGCCACCTAGCGTGATCGGCTCGAACAGCTTGGTGCTCATGTCATTCTCGAACGGGGTCGAAACATTCCGGGCTCGTCCACGCCTAGGGTTGGCGGGAGCGCGGGTAAAGGGCGAAGGACTCGGCTGGAGCCGGCATCCGGCGGACGTCGAAGCACACCCCTAGAGGAACAGGCGCCCTTCCGCGACGATCACGGCCTTGCCGGCAACCCTGGCCACCGGCGTGCCGTCCTCCTGCCGGGACGGCGTGAGCAGGATCTCGCTGGGCCGCCCCATCTTCACGCCCTGCCGGATCAGGATTGTCCGTCCGTCGCAGCTTGGATCGTCCTCCAGCAGCAGGGCCGCCATCGCCGCGGCCGAGCTTCCGGTGGCCGGATCCTCGAAGATCCTGTCCTGGGGCGCGAACATGCGGACAGCATATTCATTGGCGTCGACCTTCGCGAAGACGGTCAGCCCCGTCGCCGGCGAAGGCGTGTAACGGATGATCGCGGCGTGGTCGGGGACCAGTGCGTCCAGTTCCGCCTGGGAGCCGACCTGCAGGAACGCGAACGGATTGCCGGCCGTGGCCAGACGCAACCCGCCTTCCACCTGTTCGGGCGCGAGTCCTACCGCCGAGGCCATGGCATCGGCGTTGAACGTGCCGAGGATCACGGGTGGCTTTGGCGCCTGCAGGCTGGCGAAGCCGTTCGCGATCGTCACCGGCACAGGGCCGGCGGGCAGGTCCAGGATCGCGCTGCCCTTCCCGCCACTGGTCGGCAGATGGCCGAGATGGGCCAGGAGCACGGTGGTCCCGATGGTGGGGTGGCCGGCGAACTCCATTTCGGACCCTGGCGTGAAGATCCGCACCGTGAACAGCGCCTCCGGCCGGGTTGGGGGGGACAGGAACACCGTCTCCGACAGGTTGAACTCGCGCGCGACCGCCTGCATGCGCCGCTCGTCCAGGCCCGCCGCCTCGGGGACCACCGCCAGCTGGTTGCCGGCCAGCTTGGTTTCGGTGAACACGTCGAGGAGGTGGTAGGCGTAGTCGGTCATCGATCGGTGTCCAGCAGGGCTAGAGGAAGTGGCGGGCGAGGAAAAAGGCGAGGACGGATAGGACGAGGGACGGCAGGAATTGCCCGGTCCAGCACATCGCCCCAAAGCCGATGGCTGCACCGGCCCAGCCAGCCAGCCCGGCCTGCCAGACCGACGGGGCTACCAGGGCGGCGAACACCGCGCCCGGGACATGCCCGAACCAGGCCTCAAGGAATGGTCCCGGCTTGAAGCGGCGGATCAGCAGGAAGCCGCCGATGCGCGTCGCATAGGTGGCGGCCCCCATGAGCAGGATCGCCATGATCCCCTCAGCGTCGGCGGACATGCAGCCACGCGCCAGCCAGCGAGCCCGCAAGGGCTCCGATCAGGACAAACCAGGTCCCTGGCAGGACCTGGACGGTCGCGAGCGCGGTTGCAGCTGCCAGCAGCCACGGCAGCAGATCGCCGGGACCGCGCCAGAAACCGGCTAGCAGGACGACGAAGAACCCCGTGATCAGCCAGGCGAACAGGTCCGGGTCGAAGCCACGCATCAGGTCACCCAGCGCATGCCCGGCGGTAGAGGCCCCGAGCCATACCACCCAGAGCGTCGCCCCCGCCCCAAGCAGGAACGCGGCGTCGCTTCGCCCCCCACGACGATCGGCGACCGCAACTCCCCAGGACTCGTCGGTCAATACGAAGAGTGACGCGAAGGTCGCCAGGCGCGGCGAGTTCGCGAACCAGGGTGCCACCGTGGCGCTCATCAAGAGGTGCCGCAGATTGATCACGAACACGGACAGCACCATCGTCACGATCGGCAGAGGCTCTCGCCAGAGTTCCATCGCGACGAGTTGCGATGCGCCGGCAAAGATGAACATGCAGCTCAATGCGATCTCGAGCGCGCTCATGCCCTTCTCGGCGGCTGCTACGCCGTAGACCAGGCCGAACGCAACGGCGGCCGGCAGAATGGGCAGCACGCCGAGCGCTCCTCGCCGAAGGCCCTGCCCGGTGAACACACCTGGTTCAGCGTCTGCCATTGTCGCGGTGTCTCGGTACATTTGATGGCCGTCTACACCATGTGATTCAAATGTTCCACGTCATCATCCGATTGACTCATGTGCCGAGTCAATCCACTGCTTCCAGCCATGTCCATCGAACGCACCGATATCCACGACCAGGGCCGACCTGCCTACCGAGCCATCGCCGACGCCCTGGAGCGGTCGATCGGCGCTGGCGACTTCGCACCGGGCGAACGGCTTCCCCCGGTGCGTGATATGGCAAAGAAGCTCGGGGTGACGGTCGGCACGGTCAACCGGGCCTATGTACTGGCCCAGAGTCGCGGCCTCCTCACAGGCGAGGTTGGGCGTGGCACTTTCGTGCTCAAGCGCCCGGACCGGCAAAGCCGGATCCGGCTGGCAGGCGAGAACTCGGCCAATGCCGCCGATCTGGTCGTCAACCAGCCGCCGGTCGTGCTTTCCGATGCAGAGGCGGCCGACACGGCCGCTCGTGCGTTGGCAACGGGTGGAGCCGCACTGCTCGGCCGCTACCCGCCGACCAGCGGACTGCCGGAGCATCGCGCAGCCCTGGCTGCCTGGGTGGCGCGGATCGGCCTGACGGCGCAGCCTGACCAGATTCTGCTGACGGCCGGCGTGCATTCGGCGCTGGCGGTAACCGCGCTGGCCTGCCTGCGCCCGGGCGATACGGTCCTCATCGACCAACTGACATATCCGGGTGCGAGGGATCTCCTCGGGGCCTTGAAATTCCGCGTGGAGCCGGTCGCCACGGATGAACATGGGCTGATGCCCGACTCGGTCGAGACGGCGGTCCGCGTGTTCGGGGCGCGCGCCCTGTTCACCTGCCCCACCCTGCAGAACCCGACGGCCATCACGATGCCGGACGAGCGGCGCCAGCAGATTGCCGAGGTTGTCGAGCGCAACGATCTCCTGCTGGTGGAAGACGACATCTACGGCCACCTGCCGCAGACGCGCCCGATCCCGTTCGCCGCTCGGCTGCCGAAGCACGCGATCCTGGTCAGTGGCATGTCCAAGTGCCTGGCCCCGGGTCTCCGGCTTGGCTACATCGTAGCACCCCCGGAGCGGGTCGGCGCGATCACGACCGCCCTCCACGACCTGCTCGTGGCGGCCTCGCCCCTGCCGGCGGCCCTGTTCACCTGGTGGCTGAACGAGGGCTTTGCCGACGAGATTCTGGCGCGGATCCGCCGCCAGATCGCGCTGCGCCGGGAGATCGCGGGCAGCGTGCTCGGTGCGGCACCGCCGGAAGGGAGCCTGCACCAGTGGCTGCCCCTGCCCTCCTCCTGGACGGCCGAGCGGCTGGTCGAGGAAGCGGCCCGCATCGGCGTGCATCTGCCGCGCAGCGACGTGTTCGCCGTGGGTCGGACCCCGCCACCAAAGGCCGTGCGACTGGCCCTAGGATCGATCGCCGATGAGGAGCATCTGAGGATGGCCCTGCGTCGGTTGCGGGGCCTGCTCGATCAGTCACCTCCCAGGGCTGCGCCCGTTATCTGAGGCAGCAGACCACCCGGAGTTCCACCGTCCGGGCCGGATCCGCCCCGCTGTGCTCGGCCGCGAAACCCGCCGAGAACCCCATGGTCAACCGATCGGCCGGGAATCCCGCCTGGACGAGCCGGTCGATGATCTGACCGATCCGCAGCAGCGAGAGCTGCCAGCCGGCCACGTCGACGCCGCCGGCCGTGGCCGCCTGCGGGGCCTGCCCCTGGATCAGGACGCTCCAACGCCGATCCGGCGCCAGCCGCTCGACGATGGCAGAGACCTGCCGGATCGCCTCGACCAGTTGTGCGTCCAGCTCCGGGTCGAGATCCGCGGACTCCGTGGCGAAGGTCAGGTCGGTCGCGAAGAGATGGGCAGGCGCGTCCAGCGCGGCATCGCCCGCCAACTCCTGGCCCAGCTCGACGACGCTGGCCGCCCGGTAGCGCGCCAGGACCTCGGCCTGGTCCGACTTGGCCCGCTCCAGGTCGACCGTCAGATGTGCCACGCGCGCCTCATAGGCAGCGATCTCGCCGCTCTGCGCCCAGATCCAGCTGCCAGCGCCCAGCAAAAGCGCGAGCACCGCGCCCAGCAGAAACAAGGTCCGCGCGTCTGGAATTGGGATGGCGCGTACCGGCGCATCGACCGGCCAGTGCGGCGCCAGCGGATCAGGCGCCACCGGCTCGTCCGCGGCTGTGGGCTCGGGCCGGCTCATATAGACGCTGTCGGCATCGTAGCGCAGACGCCGCGACGGGTCGCGCAGCACCTCGTAGGCATCCAGCACGCGCTGGAACGCCGCCGGGTCGCCCCTGCTGCCCGCATGATCCGGGTGGAGCTGCTTGGCCCGCTCCCCAAACGCCCGCCGGATATCGTCGGCGGAGGCCGTCAACGGCAGGCCCAGCGCCGCGTAATAGCCGCGCGGATCACCTCTGCCGGTCATCGAGTGGGGCGTCCGTTGAACATCGCCCAGCCGCTTGCCGACTGGACCGCCGCCCGTCAAGCTGCTGCTGTACGAGTCGATCAAGGAGGCCGACGCCTTGCCCGCCGCCCGACCTGCGCCGAAGCGGGTGCGCCGCCCCCAGCGTGTGCGCGATTTTCAACGGTCGCGGGTCTATCGCTGGGAAGCGGACCACGTCTTGCCCCACGACCGCAAGCTCATGTCGCTGGACGCATGCCGCGCGCTCGTCGGTCGCGTCTTCGCAGAGCGTCAGGGTCCGGACCAGAAGCCACCGCGGGTGGAGGACGGCCGTGGCCGGCGGCACGCGGCCGGATCGCGGGACGTCATCAAGCTGCCCCGATGGGCGCGAACGAGGCCGATCGTGCTGCACGAATGCGCGCATGGCTTGGCGTTGGATGGGCACGGGCCGGACTTCGTGCGGGCTTATGTCGAGTTGCTCGTGGATTTTCTGGGGTTCGAGCGCGCCGATCTGGAACGGAGCCTGGTCGGAGCCGGGATCAGGATCAGCCCGCCCGGTCGACCGATCGCCGCGCCGGCCATGTCCGGCATTGTAGCACCGGTGCGGCTGCCACGGAGCCTGGCCTTGCGGCTGGTGGCGATCGGGGTCCGCACGCTGGGCGATCTGCGCGCCATCGGGCCGGTCCAGGCCTGGGTGCGGCTGCGGCGATGTTTCGGGCAGATCATCGGCCAGGGCAGCCTGCTGACGCTCGCGGCCGCAGGCATGGCGAAGCCTGCCGAGGAACTGGACGGCCGGACCCGGGCCGAGCTCAAGTTCGAGGCGACCCGGCAGCTGCTCGAAGCCAACGGGCGCCCGAAGCCTTAGAACCGCAGCGCCTACTGGGCCGGCGACGCGGCTTCGGGTTCGATCGGGGTGAGGAAGCCGGCACCTTCTTCGGTCGTAATGATTCGGCCCGCCTTCAGCGGCGGCCGCGCCCGGTCGAGAAGCCGGCGCGATACCGGGAAGAAGGGCCGGTCGAGGCGCCTGGACGCCACGCTCGCGAACCGGTCGAGATCGTCGTCCTGGTCCTCCGCCGACACGGTCTTGCCCCACAAGGAGGCAGAAACCAGTGAGGTCGAGACGAGTCGCATGGTGAGCACGCCCAGCGGTTCCGGATCGACCGGCGGCTGGATCGTCGTGGTCGCCAGGCGGGCCTGGCCGAGCGAGGGTTCCGCCAAGGCCGGGGCCGGGGCCGGCTTTGGCGACGGGTCGATCGGCACGATCGCGTCGCGCTCACCATCGTCCGGGACGACCACCAGCTCAGACGGGGTATCGACGTCCTGCGGCTCCACCTTCACGGCCGGCTGCGCATCCTCGTCCTGGCCGACGATGCCGAGCCAGCTCGTGAGAAGGTCCAGGAACGTGCGCTCTTCGTGGCCCTGGCCATTCACGGGCACGACCGATGGAACGGCATGGCTGGTGACACGTACCATCTTGGCCGGCGGCTGGGACACCCGCGCGGTCATGTGATCGACGTCGTCCGCTGCGTCGACCGGCTGCAGCGACAGCAGCGCGGCCGTGCAGCCCAGGGCCACGGTACAGCGCCGCCAGGACGACCGGCGCGACGACATCAATGGGCAGCGCTGCAGGAAACTGGGCAAGCTGAGCTCGGCAAGCACGTTGTGATTTGTGTTACGGATACTTAATGACTTCCTGCCTTCGCGCAACCACTTCACATGATTGGCCGCGATTTTAGCAACCGGCGATAGAACGCCGTGGCCCCTGCTACACCCTGATCCGATCGTTTTGCGGATCGTACCAAGGCTGCAGCTGCGCGGCCACGGGCACCCGCCGCCAGGCGATCTCGACCTCGAGCGGATGGGCTGCAAGCCACGCCGACGTGACGGGCTCGTCCGCGCGTACATAGCCCATGCCGAGCGACGCATCGACGCGGTGGCCGTACATGCCGGACGTCACGGAGCCCACGATTCGGGAGCCGCACCAGATCGGCTCCTCGTGGTGCAGCGAGAGCGAGGAGTCCTCGAGCTTGAGCTGGACGAGACGGCGGCGGGATGGTCCCGCCTCCTTCGCACGCAATAGGACGTCCCGGCCGATGAATCCGCCCGGCTTGTCCCAGGCCAGGCAGAAGGCGAGGCCAGCTTCCAGCGGCGTGTCCTCGACCCCGATGTCGTGGCCCCAGTGCCGGTAGCCCTTCTCGGTGCGCAGGGCGTTCATAGCATGGTAGCCGGCCAGCCCGAGCCCGAATTCCCGCCCCGCAGCCATGATCTCGTCGAACAGGTGGGTGGCGAACTCTGCCGGCACGTAGAGTTCGTAGCCGAGTTCGCCGACATAGGTGATCCGGGATGCCCGTACCTTGGCATAGCCAAGCTCGACCTGCCGCGACGTGGCGAAGGGAAAGGCTGCGTCGCTCAGGTCCTGGCCGCTCATCTTCTCCAGGATCGTCCGGCTCGCCGGGCCCATCAGCCCGAACATCGGCAGGCCCGAGGTCACGTCCTGGAGATGGCAGCGCGCCTCGGCATCGACATGCCGCCGCAGCCAGGAAAGGTCCCGGGTCTGGGCCGCGGCCGCGGTGACGACGAGGAACGACGTCTCGCCCAGGCGCGTGACGGTCAGGTCGCTCTCGATGCCGCCACGCTCGTTCAACCACTGCGTGTAGACGATCCGCCCCACGGGCACGTCAATGTCGTTGCCACAGATCCGGTTCAGCTGGCCGCACGCATCCCGCCCCTCGACCAGGAACTTCGCGAACGAGGTCTGGTCGAACAGGGCCGCCGCATCGCGCACCGTCCGGCATTCCTGTCCGACCGGTTCATGCCAGTTCTGCCGTCCCCAGGAGTAGCGATAGCGCGGCTCCGTCCCGGCCGGCGCGAACCAGTTCGGTCGCTCCCAGCCAGCGGTCTCGCCGAACACCGCCCCCGCGGCGGCCAGGCGGTCATGCAGGGGCGAGCGGCGGGCACCCCGTGCCGTGTCCATCTGCCGATACGGCCAGTGCATGCCGTAGAGGAGGCCCAGCGTCTCCGTGGTGCGCTCGCGAAGGTAGCGGCGGTTGGACTGGAAGGGCTGCATGCGACGGACGTCGACGTCGATTAGCTCCACCGGCATCGCCCGGTCGCGGATCCACTCGGCCAGGACCTTGCCGGCTCCGCCGGAGCTCTGGATCCCGATCGAGTTGAAGCCGCAGGCGACGAACAGGTCGTGCACCTCCGGTGTCTCGCCCAGGAGGTAGCGGTCATCGGGGGTGAAGCTCTCCGGGCCGTTGAAGAAGGTATGGATCCCCGCCGTCTCCAGCATCGGGAAGCGCGCCATCGCCGCCTCCAGGATCGGCTGGAAGTGGTCGATGTCCTCCGGCAGCTGGTCGAAGCAGAAACTCTCGGGGATGCCGTCCATGCCCCAGGGCTTGGCGACCGGCTCGAAGCAACCCAGCAGGATCTTGCCGGCATCCTCCTTGTAGTAGGTGCTCTCGTCGGGAACGCGCAGCACCGGAAGGTCGGCCGGCAGATCCGGCATCGGCTCCGTGACAATGTAGAAATGCTCGGCCGCATGCAGTGGGAGCGAGACGCCGATCTTCGCACCCAGCTCCCGCGACCACATGCCGGCCGCGATCACGACCGTGCCGGCCCGGATCGCTTGGCCGTCCGCGGTGCGCACACCCACGGCCCTGCCCTGCTCGACCAGGATCGTGTCGACCTGGCAGTTCTCCAGGATCCTGGCCCCGCGCTGCCGGGCACCGCGGGCAAAAGCCTGCGTCACGCTCACCGGGTCGGCCTGACCATCCTTCGCCAGGAACACGCCGCCCACGGCGTCGTCGAGCTTGAGCAGCGGATACCTGGCGCGGACGTCCCCGACCGAGTAGACCTCGACCTCCAGCCCGAAATTCTTCGCCATGGAGGCGCCGCGCTTCATCTCCTCGAAGCGTTCGTCGTTGAGCGCCAGCGAGATCGAGCCGTTCTGCTTGAAGCCAGTGGACTGGCCCGTCTCCGCCTCCAGCTCGTGCAGCAGCTCGGAGGTGTACTTGGCAAGCTCGGTCATGACACGGGTCGCGCGGAGCTGGCCGATCAGGCCGGCCGCGTGCCAGGTCGTGCCGCAGGTCAGCTGGCGGCGTTCCAGAAGGACGGTGTCGGTGATCCCGAGCCTGGCCAGATGGTAGGCGATGGAGCAGCCGATGACCCCGCCGCCGATGATGACGACGTCGGTTTGGGCCGGCAGGGTCTGGGTCATGGGTCGCCTCGCTCGCTTGGGGAGCCCTTCCTAGCGCGCCTGCCACGCGCGGCCGAAGTGCTACGAGCGACGTCGGCTGGCGAGGATCGAAAAATTCAGCGGACCGGGCGGGAAAGCACCGCCACGGGCTCCGCCGCGCGCGCTGGCTCGCTCGTGCCGCGCCGCTGTCGCCAGGGCACGCTCTTGTACCAACCGACGGCATAGGCGGCAGCCACCAGCACGGCCATGCCTAGGACGTTGACCAGCACCGTGACGACCGGACCCGCACCTACCCTGTCCAGCACGATCCCGAGGATCTGCGCGGTGACGAGGCCGGTCACGAAGACCGCCAGGGACTGGCGCCCTACCGCCACGGCCACCTCGACCAGCGCGCCTCTGAGCCTGCTTCCGGCCGGTCCGACGAGCAGCCAGGCGAGATAGGCCAGGGCCAGGAAATGGAGATATCGCAAGAGGCCAAAGCGGGTCTTGTCGGTCAGCGGCAGCAGCAGATCATGGGCCGCCTGCAGGATTGGCACCGCCCTGAACAGGGGCAGCCAGGCGAACGGGATGGAGGCGACAAGGACGCAGGCGCACAGGATGACGAGCCGCTCGCTGCGTGGCGGCGCCGGCAGCCAGCCGCGGATGAAGGCGAAGCCGGTGAAGAAGACCAGCTGCCAGCCGAACGGGTCGAAGAACCAGGGACGGTACACCCAGGGATCGGCCGGCAGGGCCGTCAGGCGCGTCTGCGCGGCGGCCCAGATCGCCACGGACAGGGCCAGGGCCCAGGAAGGTCCGGCATGGCGTGCGATCGTGACCATTACCGGGATCAGCATCAGGATGACGAGATACATCGGCAGGATGTCGAAGTAGATCGGCACGTAGGTGAGCGTCACCAGACCGAGCATGCCGGACGCGGGATCGGCGAAGAAACGGTCCAGCTGGAGGTTTCGCGTATAGGCGTCCGTCACGTAGAGCCGGTCGGCTGCGATCAGGACGACCATCACCGCGACGAACACGCCGATCTGCGTCCACCAGACCTGCCAGACCCGCAGCAGGATCCTGGCGGCGCCCATCCATCCGCCATGCCGGTCGAACACGCTGGCGAACGCGTAGGCCGACGCCATGCCCGAGCAGAACACGAAGATCTCGGTGGCATCCGAGAAGCCGAACCGGGCGGGGATCCAGTTGATCCACGGGTTGCCGGGGATGTGGGCGATCAGGATGATGAACATCCCGATGCCGCGGAAGAAATCGAGCCGCAGGTCCCGCGCGCTGCCCGCCCCTTCAGATCCGGCCGACATAGTCCTCCGCGTCGATCGGGCAGACGATGAGCGTGAAGACGTCGCGGGCGGCTGCCTCGCCGAGCGCGCGCGCCAGGGCGTCCCGCGTTCCGGCCCGCACGCCGTGGCCGCCAAAGGCAGCGGCCAGGCCGACCAGATCGGATGCCGGCAAGGCCACGCCCGCCGGCGGCAGCCTGGCCTGCGCCTGCTTCAGCGCGATGAGCGCCAGGCTCTGGTCCTGGAGCACCACCAGCGTGACCGGAAGGCCCAGGTCCCGCAGGGTCGCCAGTTCGCCGGCCACCATTTCCAGGCCGCCGTCGCCCATCACCGCCACGACCTGCCGGTCGGGCCTCGCCCGCTTCACCCCGATCGCCAGCGGCAGTGCTGCCCCCATCGTGCACCAGCCCGAGGACTGGAGCAGCTGCAAGGGGTGCCGAAGCTGCAGCTTCTGGCTCAGCAGGATGCGGTGTGCGCCGCTGTCCACCGTCAGGGTCGTGTCCGGCGTGAGCATGTCCTGGAGCGCCGCGGCCACCGCGTGCGGCCCGAACCGGTCATGCGGCGCGGCAAAGGCTTCCTCCAGCGGCGCGCGGATACGTTCCGGCCCGGATGGACGGCCGTGCGGCTCCGGGTCCAGACCCTGCACCAGCGCATGGAGAAGATCGGCGGGTTCGCCTTGAAGGCGGATGTCGACACGGTGCATGCCATGGTCGACGGGAACCGCGGCGAGTTCGATCACCAGGGCGGAGGACGGGAAAGGGTCCATCCAGCCCGGGCGCATCTCGATCGGGTCGTAGCCGGCCAGCAGGACGAGGTCCGCTGCTTGCAGTGCAGGCAAGAGATGCCGGTCGGCCAGCGGCGACAGGCCGGCACCGCCAAGGACGAGCGGATGGCGCTCGTCCACCACGCCCTTGGCCCGATAGGTCGTGATCAACGGGGCGCCCAGCCGTTCCAGCAGCAGCCGGAGCGGCTCGCTTGCCGCTGGCCGCGCCGCATCGAGACCGGCGACCACCACCGGCCGCGATGCCGCCGACAGCTTGCGGCACACCATGGCCAGGATTGGATCGGAAGGATCTACCTGCGGCCGCGCTCCCTCCGCCGGCCGGATCAACGCTTCGGAGGGTGACGGCTGGGCCGCGCTGGCTGGCGAGAGGTCGAGATGCACCGGGCCGTAGGGACGGGTCGTGGCCAGCCGGATCGCCCGGGCCACCACGTCCGCGGCCCCTTCCGGCTCGACCTCGAAGCTCGCCTTCACGAGCGGGCGCAACAGGGCGGCGTGGTCGACGATCTGGTGAGTGTAGCGCCCGCGGATCGTGCGCTCGACCACGCCCGAGAGCACGATGAGCGGTACGCGCTCCTGCCAGGCATCGGCGATGCCATTGACGGCGTTGGCGAGCCCCGGCCCCAGCGTCGTCACCAGCAGGCCCGGAGCGCCAGTTGCCCAATAGGTGCCGGCCGCCATGATGGCCGCCGGGGTCTCGTGCCTTGCCAGGACGAACGCGATCCCCGATCGGCCGAGGCCGTCGATCAGGGTGACCACCTCGCCGCCGGGCATGCCGAAGGCGTGGCGGATGCCGTGGGCGTGCAGGGTGCGGGCGATCTGGTCGGCCACCCGCCATGGCCGGTCGTCAATCACCCATGGCTCCCTCCCGCAAGCGGACCACGATGGCCACCACGATGCCAAACAGGAGGTGCCCGATCAGCGACACTCAGGCCAGCGGAATGAAGCCCGGGAAGGCAGGAATTCCCGCGATCAGGTGCGCGATCACGAAGAGGGTGAGAACCCACAGGCCGAACGCTGCCCGGACGAGCACCACAAGCTCCAGCGGCCAGCCCACCAGCGGGGCGGCGGCTCCCAACAGAAGTAAGGCGATTGCCAGGCGTGGCGACAGCAGGGGGACCATGGGTCGGGGACGGCACAATGGCGACGGCGATCGACATCAGCTCCCTCCGATACGGCTGGTCGGGGTCAAGACGGTTGGACCGCCACCCGGCTCCCCAATCTCGCGGGAAGGATCCTGCTCGCGAAGCGGTCGATGCGCCGCCACTGATGGCGAAGATCGAGCAGGCTGCCGACCAGCGCGGTGTCGCCTTGCGAAGCGGCGTGGTCGAGCAGGATGCGCAGGAACACGTCGCGCTGGGCGTGGCTGCCGCCCAGGTGATGGAGCCGTCGGGCCAGGGCCAGGACGGCCGCGCCCTCGCCTTTCCCGTCGACCATGAGCCGTGCGAGGGGAAGGCCGACCCTGCGGGCCACCACCGACTGGTTGGTCGTGCCGCAGGCAGCGGCCCGGGCCAGCGCACTGAGCAGATCGTCAGCCTGGGCGCGCTCCCCCCGGGCCACCAGGGCCAGCAGCTGGTGGAGCGTCGCGAAGACCAGGATCGTCTCCTGCCGCCGCCTGGAGGCGATCTCGGCCAGCTCCTCCCATCGCCCGCCCACATGCACCCCTTCCTGGCGAAGGCGCCAGAGCATGGAAGTGGCATTGGCGATGTCGCGGACGTCGTCGGTGCATTCGGGGCGCACCGAATGGTCGTAGAGGTCGAGCACCTCTTCGGTCCGGCCCTCCTCCAGGAGGAAGAGGCCGAGATGCCAGGCCATGTGGAAGCGGAAATTGTGGCAGTCCTGCCAGCCCGGCTTGGCATTGGTCAGCCAGCCGATGCCGGCACGGCTGCGGCCCTGCATTTCGTAGACATGGGCAACCGCATGCATGCCCCAGGCATCGCGCGGCTCGATCAGCACGGCCTGGCGACCGGCCCGCTCCGCAGCCGCGTACTCGCCGTTTTCCTCCAGGGCGAAGGCGTGGCAGCCGAGCAGGTAGCCATAGCCCGGATCCTGCGCGGACCAGGCCGGCAGCAGCGCGGTGGTGGATGCCAGCATGCCGCCGGCATCGCCTGCCATGAAGCGGAGGCCGTGGGCCAGCTTCGCGATCAGGAATGCCTTCGGCGACTGATCGAGCTCTGCGTCCAGCAGGGCGGTGGCGGCGCGGATGTCGCCCTCGACCGCCTTCTCCAGGGCCCGCAGCAGCACCGCCTCGAACCTGGTTGTCGAGCCTGCCCGTCCCGCGGCCGCCTGCGCCGCCGCCAGCTGGGTCGCAGCGGCGGCCAGGCATTCCTGCCGCGCCAGCATGACCGCGCCCAGGCCCTTCAGCACATGCGCAGCGACCATGTCGGCATCGGCATCAAGGCAGCGCTGCAGCGCGTCCGCGGCATCGGGCCGGTGGGCAGCGACGGCGTCGACGGCATCTTCGAAGGCCGCGAGCGCCGCTGGGGACGAGGAACCATGAACACCCGAGTATCGGTCGACTGCCACGTTCCGCGCTCCTCCCGATGCACCGCCGGACCGCTGGACGGACCCGTTCCCAGACCGGCCGCGATTTCACGTCAGCCACCAGTAGGTTGTACGACCAACCGCCAAAAGGAGTTACATGGTTTTGGCGGTTTCAGATCACCGGGCGCTCGTCGTCGGCGGCATCATCGGACCGCGGGGCGCCAACGATCAGCCGGGCGCCGCGCTGGAACGTCACGAACTCCCAGAGCCAGTTCAGGGCGACCGTGAACCGGTTGCGCCAGCTGATGAGGAAATAGATGTGGGCGACGCCCCAGAGCACCCAGGCCGGGAACCCGCTGATCTTCATCCACCCGAAATCGGCGACGGCGGCGTTTCGGCCGATGGTCGCGAGATTGCCGGCGTGACGATAGCGGAACGGGCCGGGCATCTGCGACCCGGTCACGGCAGCGTGGATCCGTCGGGCGACGTAGTGGCCCATCTGCTTGGCAGCCGGCGCGATGCCGGGCACCGGCGCTCCGTCGCTTTGGACCGACGCCGTGTCCCCGATCACGAAGATCTCGGGCCGGCCCGGGACGGACAGATCGGGCGCCACCAGGACCCGTCCTGCCCGGTCGGCCTCGGCACCCAGCCAGGCCGCTGCCCGCGACGCGCGCACGCCGGCCGCCCAGACGATCGAGCTTGCAGGTATGCGTTCGCCGCCTGCGATCACGCCGTCCTCGTCGCACTGCGTCACCTGGTGGCCCAGGAGGACTTTCACGCCCAGCCGCTCCAGGGATGCCAAGGTCTTCTCCGACAGGTCGGGCGGGAAGGCCGGCAGCAGCCGGTCGCCGCCCTCGATCAGGATCACGCGCGCATCGGCAGGCCCAATCCGCCGGAAGTCCTTGGCGAGCGCGTAGTGGACGAGTTCCACGATGGCGCCGGCCATCTCCACCCCGGTGGGGCCGCCCCCGATGACGATGAAGGTCAGGAGCTGCGCCCGCCTTGCCGGCTCGGGCTCGACCTCCGCCTTCTCGAACGAAGTCAAGATGCGCTCGCGGATCAGCGTGGCGTCGGCGATCTTCTTCAATCCGGGCGCGACCGGTGCCCAGTCGTCATGGCCGAAATAGGCGTGCCGGACGCCCGTGGCGATCACCAGATAGTCGTAGGCGAGCGTGCGGCCATCATCGAGCTGCAGGCGCTTCTCCGCCACGTCGACCCCGGCGGCCTGGCCCAGCTGGACCTCCGCGTTCCGCTGGGTGCTCAGGATGCTCCGGATCGGCCAGGCGATCTCGGCCGGCGAGAGGGCGGCCGTGGCGACCTGGTAGAGGAGTGGCTGGAACAGATGGTAGTTCCGCCGGTCGACGAGCGTGATCCGCAGCGGCGAACGGGCAAGTTCCTGCACGCAGGTCAGCCCGCCGAATCCCGCTCCTATCACCACCACATGCGGCAGGCCACCCGGCTCATCCACTTGCTTCTCCCGCGCGCCCGCTCACGCCTCGGCTGGACCGAAGTCCGACCGCACACGTCGCGCGCCCGCATGCCGGCGGTTGAGCGCCGCACGGACACGATCAGCCAGCTCCGAGCCCCGGTAGGGCTTGCCGATCACATCCAGCGTGGTGGCGCGCGGGATGTCAGCCACCAGGTCGTCATTGTAGCCTGTGGTCACGAGCAGGGGTATGTCCGGGAGCCGGCGCGCGAACGCCTCGGCCAGTTCCAGGCCGCTCATGCCGCCGGGCATCACGATGTCGGTGAACAGCAGGTCGACCTTCAGCCCGCCGTCCAGCATCTGCAGGGCGCGCTCGCCACTTTCGACCGAGATCACCTTGTAGCCGAGTCGGAGCAGATGGTTCTCGGCCAGCGAGCGCACGTCGTCGCTGTCTTCGACCAGGAGGATCGTCTCGGATTGCCCTCTTGGCTCCTCCACGACCGGGCCGCGTTCGACCTCGCTCTTGGGAAGAGGTGCATCGTCCAGTGCCACCGGAAAGAACATCCGGACGCAGGTACCCCGCCCGGGCTCGCTCTGGATCTCGAGCCGTCCGAGCGACTGCTCCACGAACCCGTGCACCATCGCCAGCCCAAGCCCGGTGCCCTTCTCCGCCCCCTTGGTTGTGAAGAAAGGCTCGGTCGCCCGCTCGACCACATGGGGCGGCATCCCTACGCCCTCGTCCTGCACGCTCAGCACGACATAGGCGCCGGCGTTCAACCCCTCGCCCTCGAGCCGGGTGGTCGAGGTGCCGACCGTGACGGTACCGCCGCCGGGCATGGCATCCCGTGCGTTGATCAGCACGTTGAGCAGCGCCATCTCGAGATGAGTTGGGTCAACTACGGTCCGCGGCAGCCGCCGCTTTAGCGTCGTGACCAGGTCGATCCGCGGTCCCACCGTATTGTCCAGGATCTCGCCGAACTCGCCGATCAAAGCGTTCAGGTCGGTGGGCCTGGGCTCCAGCCTGGTCTTGCGCGCGAACGCCAGGAGCTGCTTGGTCAGTTTCGCCCCGCGATCGGTGGCGCGGCCGATGTTCTCCAGCTTGCGACGCTGCCGGTCGTCGAGTTCGCTCTTCAGCACGAGTTCGACATTGCCGGCGATGACCTGCAGCAGATTGTTGAAGTCGTGCGCCAGGCCGGCGGTGAGCTGCCCGATCGCCTCCATCTTCTGGGCTTGCCGGTAGGCCTGCTCGGACGAGCGGCGCCGCGTCACGTCGAGCTGGCTCGCGAAGAAGTAGATGAGCCCGCCCTCCGCATCGTAGACTGGCGCGATGAAGACCGCGTTCCAAAACGGGGTGCCGTCGCGCCGGTAGTTGAGCAGTTCCAGGGACATCGCCTGCTCGGCCTGGATCGCCTCGCGAAGGCTGCGGACGGCGGCGCTGTCGGTCCTGGCTCCCTGCAGAAAGCGGCAGTTGCGCCCCTCCACCTCCTCCTCCTCGTAGCCGGTAAGGTCCAAGAAGGCCTTGTTGGCGAAGACGATCGGGTTGTCCGGCAGACGCGGGTCGGTGAGGATCATCGGCATGCGGGTCATCTGCAGGGCCGCGAAGAACACGCTGCCGCGATCGGTCAGCCCCGGGTCGGAAATCGTGCTCTGCTTCCAGTGGCGCATGCCGGAGCCGCCGGTCGGGCTGTAGGACGTGGCGTCGACCATACCGAGCTCGGGGATGCCGCTGCTCGGCTCGGCACCGCCAGGAGAGCTCCCGGCCTTGTCATGGTCGTCGAGCTGTTCGTCGCTCACCAAAACTCGCTTCCCATCCTCATCGGGCACTTGGCCTCGACCGAGTGAGTTTACTGTACAAGCTCCCGCAAGTTCCCTGTTCATGGCGGGATCTGCGAGCCATCCCACGCGAAGCAGCCGCCGGATCGAGCGGGAGCGAGGCCGTCGACCACGGCCAGCAATAGGGCAGCAGCGTCGGCCGGCTTGAACAGCTTGCCTGCCGGAACGCCAGCCTGGAACGGCTGGCTGAGCCTGGAATCGACCGTGCCCGGATGCAACCCCACGCAGACCGCATCGGGGTGGGTCCGGGCCAGCTCGATCGAGAGCGAGCGGATCAGCATGTTCAGCGCCGCCTTCGACGCGCGATAGGCGTACCAGCCACCCAGCTGGTTGTCGGAGATGCTGCCCACCCGGGCGGACAGCGCCGCGAACGCGGAACGGCCCTGGCGGGGCAGCCTCGGCAGGAAGTGCTTGGCGACCATGGCCGGGCCGGTCGCGTTGATGGCGAATGCCCTAGCGAAGTGGTCGGCCTCGAGCATCTTGAAGCTCTTCTCGGGCTGCAGCCCTTCCTCGTGCAGCATGCCGGTCGCCACCATCACCAGCCTAAGCGGCAACGCTCCCTGCGTGGCCATGGCCGCCCGCATGATCGACGCCTCGTCCGCCAGGTCCAGATGGCCCGGCACGACGTGGTCGATGGTGGCCTTCCCGGGATGCCGGGCGAACGTGAACACCTTCTCGAAGCTGCCGCTGCGGCTCAGGACCTCGACCAGCGCCCCGCCAATGCCCTCGGAAGCGCCGATGACGGCCGCGGCGGCCGGCCTCGCGAAGCTGTGCATGGTGATCCAGCCCGTAATGCATGATCGTTCGTGGTACGTCCGCTCGCGGCGCCCGGTTCAGCGGTGGCCGGTTAGGCCAACGTCAAACCGTCATCATCGGCGTCTAGCCTGCCCGGCTTCGAGCGAATGGTGGAGGGCGCGACATGCTGCAAAGGAACATGATCCCCGCATGGTTGGCGCTGGCGGCCTGCATGGCAGGGACCGCCCAGGCCGAGGTGGCGTCCGACGCGGTCCAGCTGGGGCCGCGGCCGTTCGCGCTGGTCGACGACATGGACGAGGGCGCGCTCAAGACCCGGCTGCAGCGCTGCACGGGACCGTTCCGGCGAAGCGACTTCTCGATCGCGCACCGCGGCGCACCGCTCCAGTTCCCGGAGCATACCCGCGAATCCTATGTCGCGGCCGCACGCATGGGTGCCGGGATCCTGGAATGCGACGTAACGTTCACGGCAGACCGGGAGTTGGTCTGCCGTCACGCGCAGTGCGATCTGCACCAGACCACCGACATCCTGGCGATCCCCGATCTCGCCGCCAAATGCAGCCAGCCGTTCACGCCGGCCGATCCAGCGACAGGCCGCAAGGCCTCCGCCCAATGCTGCACGAGCGACCTGACGCTCGCCGAGTTCCGGCGGCTGCGCGGCAAGATGGACGGCTTCGATCCTGAAGCGACGACCGTGGCCGGGTTCATGGACGGCACGCCCGACTGGCGGACGGAACTTTATGCCAGCCGCGGCACGCTCATGACCCATGCCGAGAGCATCGAGTTGTTCCAACAGCTTGGCGCCCGTTTCACCCCGGAACTGAAGGCGCCGGACGTGCCGATGCCGTACGAAGGTGACTTCACCCAGGCGGACTTCGCGCAGGCCCTGATCGACGAGTACAAGGCTGCCGGGGTCGACCCGGCCACCGTGTTTCCCCAGTCGTTCGACCTCGACGATGTACGCTACTGGCTGCGTGCCGAGCCCCTGTTCGGCGCCAACGCGGTATTCCTCGACGGGCGTGACGAAGCCGACCCGGCCTTCGATCCACTCGATCCCGCCAGCTGGCAGCCCGGCATGAAGCAATTGGCCGACCAGGGTGTGCGGATCATCGCGCCGCCGATCTGGATGCTGCTCACCCTGGACGGCCAGCAACGGATCGTGCCGTCTCCCTATGCGAGGCAGGCCAGGGCCGCGGGCCTCGACATCATCGCCTGGTCCCTGGAACGCTCCGGCCCGCTCCAGGGAGGTGGCGGATGGTACTACCAGTCGGTGGCACCGGCGATCGACGATGACGGCGACATGCTGGAGGTGCTGGACGTGCTCGCCAAGGATGTCGGCGTGCGCGGGGTGTTCTCGGACTGGCCGGCAACTACCAGCTTCTATGCAGGCTGCATGGGCCTGCCCTGATCCGCACGGTCGGGCGTTGAACAGCAAAAAGCACCGGGCCACGCGGACCCGGTGCTTCGCAAAAGGATGCAGGCGCCGTCAGTGACTTGCCTGGGCACCGCTTGCATAGAGTTGCATGTAGCGGGTCGTCACCTCGGACAGGTGCTCGTCCAGCCACTGCGCCATCGACTGCTCTTCGCGCAGCGACTGCTGCAGGAGCGGAATGCTGTCGCGGAAACCACCGGCCTCGGCCATCGTGATCAACGACTTGTAGCTGGCAGCTTCGAAGTTCTCGAAGGCGAAGTTCGCAAACGAGTTCTTCAGGATCTCGTCGCCGGTCACGCTATGGCCAAGGGCGGCCATGTTGCCCATGAACGACGCGCCCATGTCCTTGATCGAGGAATGGGATTCGTCCAGCGACGACAGGATCTGCTCGAGCCGCCCGATCTGGCCGTTGGTCTCCTCGACATGCGCACGCATCCGTGCGGCGACTTCGGGATACTGCTCGATCCGCTCGATCTGCCGGTTCATGAGCGACAGGGCCTGGTTCTCCAGGGCATGCGCATCCCGCAGACCAGTGATGAACAGGGATCGAGTTTCTGAACTTTCCGCCATCTACCTTCTCCCAATATTACCTGCCGATTGAACAGGGCGCTTCGAGCGAGGTTCCGAGAAATCCGATGGCTTCCCGCCATGCGTTCCTGTCGGCGAGGCACCCCGCGGCCTTTGGATCGTCACCTCGATCTGGTACAGGCAGGATCCGATCGTTCGTCATCAACCGGAGGCAAAGCGTCCATGGTCCAAGAGCAGCTCGAGCGGCTGGACCTGTTCGCAGGCCTCCCGGCCGGTATCCTCCGTGACCTCGCCGCAAAGTGCAGCCTGGTGGAGCGCCCGGCCGGCGACGTGCTCGACGATGGATCCGGCGCCGAGGTCGCCTGCGTCTACCTTGTCGTGGAAGGCATGGCGGAGGTCCTGATCGGCGACGACAAGACGAAGCTGGTCCCGGTCGGGCGGGTGGAGGCGGGCGGCCTGATCGGCGAGTTCAGCGCGATCGCTGGCGCACATGGCGGCTGCACCGTGCGCACGACCGTCCCGACCCGCCTAGTCGTGATCCCCCGCCAGCTCTTCCGGAGCCTGGTCGAACAGCATCCCCCGGTGGCCGTCTATCTGCTGCAGGACATGATCTCGGTGATCAGGGGGATGAACGATCGGTTGGCATCCCTCAAGGATGCTCATTCGGAGTTCGATCGTATCAGGAGCCAGCTGTTTCGCTTCATCGCTTGACGCCTGTCGCGGCACGGCGCCACGTCTGCCGACTGCTAGCGATCCGCATGCCGTGCATCGCTGAGCAGGCAACCGTCTGCACATGCTGCATCGAGGCGACATGAACCGATCCGCTGCCTCCCCGGTCCGTACCGTCCGCCTCACCTTCGGTTCGCCCCCGCCCGGTGCGGACGCGCCGGTGCGCAGCGACCTGTCCTGCGCGACCGTCCGCGGGAACCATCTCTGGGTGGCGACCGACGAGGGGACGCGGGTCGAGCGGCTGACCCGCACCGCCGACGGCAGCTACGACGAGCACGAGCCGGTCGATCTCGTCCGCATGCTGCGACTGCCCATGGGCAAGAAGCAGGAGATCGACATCGAGGGCATGCATGTCGAGGAAGACCGGCTCTGGCTGGTCGGTTCTCACGCGCATACCCGCGACAAGCCGGACCTGGCGAAGAACGCCCCGGCCGAAGCGATCGCGCAACTCGGACAGGTCGACGAGAATCCCAACCGGTGGATCCTGGCGCGCATCCCCCTCGCCTGCTTGTTGCCCTCCGAAGACGAGGCCGCGGCGAAGACCCAGGCGGATCCGCCCGCCCGGCTGAGTGTGTCGAAGAAGGGCTCGGCATTGCTGGATCTCCTCGCGGGCGATCCGCACCTGGCACCGTTCATGGCGCTGCCGGCCAAGGAGAACGGCTTCGACATCGAGGGCATCGCGGCGCGCGGGCAGCAGGTCTTCCTGGGCCTGCGCGGCCCGGTCCTGCGTGGCTGGGCGGTGATCCTGGAACTCTGCCTCGAACCACGCGCGGGCAAGCTCAAGCTCAAGCGGTTGGGCGCCAAGGGCCCGCGCTACAGGAAGCATTTCCTCGACCTGGAGGGCTGCGGCGTCCGCGACCTGTGCTGGCAGGGGGAGGACCTCCTGATCCTGGCCGGCCCAACCATGGTGCTGGACGGTGCGGTCCGCCTGCATCGGTGGAGGCCGCCCGCAGGTAGCGCCGACAGCATCACCAAGGCTTCGGACTGCCCGGCCATCATGGACCTGCCCTCCCGCCGGGGCAGCGACCGCGCCGAAGGCATCGCCCTGCTCGAAGGCTCGGCCGAGCCGGAACTGCTGGTGGTCTATGACGGTCCGCATCCGGACCGGCTGCACGGCGGCGGCAGCGTGGATGCGGACGTCTTCGTTCTGACAGGTTGAGCCGGAGGCCCGCCGCAGGAGCCATCCCTCGTGCCACGGTGGTCCCCGCTGCCGGACTCGAACCGGCATGCCTTGCGGCGAGCGATTTTAAGTCGTTCCAATCAGTGTCGATGAGCCTTACTCAAGTGAGATCCCGTGAGCTCAAGCGGCTGAAGTAGAACGCTTTTTGGTCGATGATGTTTTACCGTCTCTTCCCTTCTTTACCGCCGTGTGCTACCTCAGGAAGAGCAAGGTAGCACCATGGTAGCACCGGCTCGCTCCCATGGCCCTCTCCTTCCAGGAGACGAGACGGCATGGCTGGAAGGGCGAAGCAGGCACTCACGAAACGAGTTTGTGATGCTGCACAGCCAGCTGCGAGTGCGGACGGCAAGCTCAGCGAAGCAACCGTGTGGGATGCGACCGTTAAAGGTTTTGGCCTGCGAGTGTCGGCAGGAGGTTCGAAGGCGTTCGTGCTCATGTACCGCGCTGGGCGTGGTCGGGCTGCGCCTACGCGGAAGCTAACGATCGGAACCTACGGCAGCCCACATACGGTCGAGACTGCCAGGAAGGAGGCACGTCGGATCCTTGGTCTTGTAGCTGAAGGCAAGGACCCTGCCGGCGAGGCCTCCGAGCAACGAAGAGCCAAAGTGGCCGGTAAAGCACCAAGAGGCAGTGTCGGCGCGGCGATCGAGGAATGGCTGGCGCGAGACCAGGCGTCCAATCGTTCGGCAGCGCAGGTCAAGCGCGTGCTTGAGCAGAACGTGATGCCGAGCTGGCGTAATCGGCCGCTCACAGAAATCCGCAAGCGCGACGTAATCGAGATCATGGATGCGATGGTCGATCGCGGTGTGCCAGTTCAGGCGAACCGCACGTTGGCCTACCTCAAGCGCTTCTTCCGATGGGCGGCCGGCAGAGACCTGATTGAAGCGAACCCCGCCCAGTTCGTGGAAAAACCAGCGCCAGAAACCCAACGCGAACGAGTCCTAGATGATGCGGAGCTAGTCGCGATCTGGCGTGCGGCGGAGCTCATGGGAGCGCCATTCGGTCACGGCGTTCGCCTCCTGATGCTGACAGCAGCTCGGCTACGGGAAGTGTGTGCTGGCTCTTGGGATGAGATCGACTTGGCCAGCGCGACAATGAAGCTGGCGGCGGTCCGATCGAAGAGCGGGGTCGGAAGAGAAATCCCGTTGAACGCCCCTTCCCTCGCAATCCTGCAGAGTCTGCCAAGGTTTGCCAACGGCCGGTGGCTGATTACGTCGAATGGAGAGAGGCCCTTCTCCGGCTTTAGTAACGGCAAGGCCCGTCTTGATGCACTTGCTCAAGATCTTCGTTCAGCCACTGGGACGGCTGAGCAGATGGCCCCTTGGACGCTCCACGACTTCCGCAGGACCACCGCTACCGGTCTCCAGCGCCAGGGTGTGCGCTTGGAGGTCATTGAGACCGTGCTGGGGCACGTTTCAGGCAGCCGCGCCGGGATAGTGGGAACCTACCAACGGCACCGGTTCCGAGATGAGGCTCGGGTCGCTCTGGATGCTTGGGGACGACACGTGGAAGGCCTTGTGACCGGTAAGCAGGTGAATGTGATCACCTTGCGCAAGGAGGCAGTGTGATGCGTCGGCGTATCGTCGGGACCGGGATCACTCAGAAGCAGGTAACCACGTTGGTCGAGATGACCACACGTGGCGTGCGCGAGGATCCTGGTCTCGCTCAGAGAACATCCTTTGGCGGGTTCGCCCAGTTCGCTGATGATGTGAGGGAATGGGCCGTCAGAACACTAGAGGCCGAAGGGTTGCCGAGCAGAGAGAGCCGATATGTCCAGGTAAAGGATGGAAGCTTCCTTGATGTCAGCGGGCACACCTTCGCGGAAGTCTTCCAGATGGACCTTCGCTGCGCCCCCGGTCAGAAGCGCCCCATTGGCACGAACATAGAAGGCGTAGTCAAAGAGGCCGGTTTGGGGCTCGACAGCCCGGCAGGCTACGCAGCAGCCATGCTAACATATCTTGATCGCGCCGAAAAAAGCCGGGAGGGCGGGCGTGTCGACTCCGCGATGGAGTGGTCGTTGCGATTAGGAGAGGCGGCGGCTGAAGCGCGGATGAAGTTCAGATGGGAAGAGCACGCTCTTCGCGGGCAGAACAACAAAGAAGTACTTGCTCGTAACCAGCCTAAATCGAACGCCACACGCCATAACGAATCAAAAAAAGAATGGGCCATTTGGCAGAAAAAGGCTGATGAACTTATTCTAGAGTTCCCGACCTACAAGAAGACCCCGATTGCTGGAAAAACCAGCAAGTGGTTATTTGAGAAGAGAGAGGCGGAAAAAGATCAAGAACGGGAGGCACTGAAGCTTGGCCTCCCTTACCATAATGACGCTCCAACGATCGTCAGATCACAAGACGCCATTGCTCGCCGGATCACGACTGATCGGAAAGCTTAGCAGGCCTTCCGATCTGGCCTGTGCTTCACAATGCCCGTTATCCCTCACGTGAGGTAGATGGGCATGTCGCTCTTCCCCCTTCGAAACGTCGACGACGCTTCCAGGTATCTTTGGGACAAGTACGGGATCAGCCGTCGGCCGCCGACGCTCAACAAGCTGCGCACCATCGGTGGCGGGCCAGCCTTTCGTAAGATCGGCAGCCGACATATCGCTTATGAGGAGGCCGCGCTCGATGCTTGGGCTCAGTCGCTCATCTCGAAGCCGCTGACCTCGACCTCGTCGCCGCGTCAGGCGGCCTAGCACTAATGGCGATGGAGTTGTGCGGCCGGGCTGCGACCCCCGACCGCACTGGCGATGGTGATAGCGACTATAGCGTCATCAGGACCGAAACGAAAGCCAACACGCCGATCTGGCGGACCAACTCCGGCGACCACCGCCGCGACATCCGTGCCTGCCACCACGACCTCATGAGGTCCGTCTTCGACCGCACTGTCCGCCTCGGAAGGGCGGTGGTCGCCGCCAAGGCGGATGTGCTGCATGGTAACTCCGAGGCTTGGCTGGAGGCCGAGTGCGAGGTTCCGGTGCGGCGGGCTCAGGAGGCGGCTCAGATCGCGCGCTTCTGGGACAGCCTGCCGGAGGAAAAGCGCGGAGATCCGCGCTTTCAATCGGTCAATGCAGTGCTGAAGGCAATGCGCGGTGACAAGCCGTCCAAGCCCCAGCCTGTCGTGATCGATCTCCAGCCGGATCCGGTGCCCTTCGACCTGGCGACCATGCCCAGAGAGGCCATGACGCTGGTCGAGCTGGCCAAGGTGCACGAGAGCCACCCACAGGTCGCGGCCAAGCTGCTGGAGGCGGCTCGCATCCTGCGGGACAGCCTGCTGGCCGGGGCCCCTACCGACGCCAGCCAGCAGCCGTCCAAGCCGCGGCCCTTGGCGGTGCAGATCAAGCGGCACATCAGCACCGATCCTGAGCAGCGTGAGCGGCGCCTGAGCCAACTGCCCGCGAGTGAGCTGGCACTGGCCAAGCGCCTGAACCCGTCGCTCTCCAGCAGGCGGGAGGTGGTGCCATGAGTAACTCCAGGCGCCATCCCGATTTGCCCTTCGACTGCCAGGTACTGACGCCGCTCATGGTGGCCGAGGCGCGGACCGAGCTCGGGCTCGACCTGAGCAAGCTGGGCGTTGGCCGACACACGGCCACCTGCCTGCAGTGCAAGCAGCAACGTCGCAACAGCCCCGTCCGGCTCATTATCGACACCCGGGTGACGCTCTGGCGCTGCGACGGGTGTGGCAGCGGCAGGAGCTATAGCTCCATCCCTAGCAATTCTGCCACTCGGAGGGCGTCATGACCGGCGCCCTCCTGGCTGGCGGCCCGCACGACGTCACGACCCTCACGAGCACCGCACGTCTCGCCGCCCACAAGACGATCACAGCCCGTGGTGGTGGCTACGACACCGTCGGCTACGGCAAGGCGGCCAAGTTCTCGGCGTCGGTGGCCAATGTCGCGGACGCCAACATGCTCTACGAGCTGGCGCTGAAGCTGCAGACCTGCCCACACTCGTTCATCGTCCGTGGGGCAGTACGTGCGAATGCGAACCCGTACAGCATGCGCCGGCTTGCCCACGACAAGCACGATGAGCGGACGGGCGAGGTGGTCGAGCGCACGCTCGAGGAAGTACCCAGGTCATGGGCGATGTTCGACCTCGATGACGTGGAGACGCGCCGGTCGGACTGGTTTCATCCGTCCCACCTGATCGACGAGGTCCGCTGGACCATCGATCGGCACTTCCCGCCGGAGTTCCGCGGCTGCGCCTTTGTCGCCACTGCGACCAGCCAGGCCGGCCTGACCGCCGGGATGAGGGCGCGGGTGTCCGTCTTGTTCGGCCGGCCTTGGCTGGGGCACGAGGTCGAGCGGGCGATGAAACATGTTCCGCTCGACTTCACGACGTTGAGGGTAGCACAGGCGATTTACACGTGTGCACCAGTGTTCATCGGCATGGCCGATCCGGTACAGCGGCGTGTGGCGTACTTTTGGGGTGATCGGGATACCGTGCCTCTGGTCGTGCCGCCGGCGCCACCAAAGCCCAAGATCGACCTGAGCAGCTTCCGCTCAACGCCGTGGGGCGGGGCTGGGCTGACCCTCGACCATCTCCATGACGCCGTTCTCCGCGCGACCAAAGGCGGCCGGCGAATGACCTTGTTCGGCTGTGCCGCCCGCTCCATGGACCTGATCCGCGAGGGCAAGGCCACCCACGACGAGGTCTTCGCCGCTTTGGGCTCGGCCGCCCTGTTGGCCGGCATCCCCGGCAGCCGTCAGGACATCGCCAAGCACATCTCCAACGGCCTGGCCCGTGGTGCGACGGGTGGCCTGCCATGAGCACCTATCAGGATCGCGCAGCTGCTGAGGCCAAGTTCGCTCAGGGCAAAACACCGGCCTATCAACCCGGCGGCCCATGGCCAGAGCCTGACCTGAACCTGATCGCGCATGAGCGCGCACCGGCACCGCGCTTCCCGATCGAGCTGTTCGGCAAGCGTGCCAGCGCCTGGATCAGCGCGGCAGCCGAGAGCAAGGGCGCGCCGGTCGACTTCGTGGCTTTGCCGCTCCTGTCCTCCATCGGTGCGCTGCTGGCGAACCATCGGCGGACCCAGCCATGGGGCGGCTGGACAGCGCCGCCGATCATCAACACCGCGAATGTCGGCCTGCCCTCGACCAACAAGAGCCCGGCCTATGATGCCGTGGATGGGCCGATCCGCGAGCTTCAGGACGAGATGAACCAGGACTTCGTTCAGGCGGTCAACGCCTACTATGCCGACTGCGTCCTGCAAAAGCAGGCGCGCCAGACCTGGGAGAATGAGGTCAAGGAAGCGGACAAGCAGAATCTGCCGCCGCCGGAGATGCCCGAGAAGGCCATGGAGCCACAGAAGCCGCGGCTCAAGCGGCTGAGCATCAACGACACCACGACCGAGAAGCTGATCCGACTGTCCGCGGAGAACAAGACTGGGCTGGTCTGGAAGCGCGACGAGTTGGCCGGCCTGTTCGGCACGCTCGACAAGTACGGCGGCAGCTCCGGCTCGGACCGTGCCGTGCTCCTGGAGTGCTTCGAGGGGCGATCCTACGCCGTCGACCGGGTGAAGGACGAGGGCACGCCGATCATGACGCCGTCCCTGGCCGTCGCGATCGTTGGTGGCATCCAGCCGGACCGGCTGAACAGCATGCTGCTGTCCGGTGATGACGACGGACTGGCGGCACGCTTCCTCTATGCCTGGCCGGAGCGGATCCAACCGAGCCGGCCGAAGCAGGCGCCGGACAACGAGCACATCAAGGAGGCCTTCCGCCGGCTCCTGGATCTCGACCAGCAGGACGGGCGCGCCAGGCTCGTGACCTTCGAGGAAGCCGCAGCCGACGCTCTGGACGACCTTCGGATCAAGATCGCCGGGATGGAGGACAGTGCCTCGGGCCTGCTCCTGTCCTGGATCGGCAAGGTGCCGGGCTATGTGGTCCGCCTCTCCCTGATCTTCGAGTTTCTCTGGTGGTCGTTCGACCGGCCAGATGATCAGGTGCCGGCCTGGATCAGTGGCCGGGCGTTTGCCGACGCTTCCAGCTTCATGCTCGACTATGCGCTGCCGATGGCGCGTCGAGCCTTCGGCGATGCGGCGCTGCCGCAGTCGGAGCGTGACGCCGTGATGCTGGCCAAGTGGATCCTGGCTCAGAATCCCCGGCCTGAGACCGTGAACGCTCGTGCCCTCAGGCGCGCCGGCATCCTGAGCCAGAAGATCCCGGCCCGTTATGAGGCGGCCCTCGCGGAGTTGGTGGAAGCTGGGTGGATACGCTTCGCACCCGGCAGGCAGGGCGAAAACAAGGGACGTGCAGCCAAGGATTACGCTGTGAACCCTGTCGTTCGTGAGGCCGCATCATGACCAGCGGAGAGCCACCTATTGGCACTAATGACCCTATTGGCACTATTGGCACTAACGGAACAAACGGCAGACTGTGTTTTGAAGCCCCTCTCTCTCTTCTGCCGATAGCTCCTTCTGCCCCGGCTGATGCCGCTAGATCCGTTAGTGCCAATAGGGCCGTTAGTGCCGTTAGTGCCAATAGCTACGACCACGCACGGCGTGCCGCGGCCGAAGCCAGCATGCGTGGCTGGTCCCTCTTCCTGATCGGCAGCCAGCCCATGCTGCTGGCGCCAGTCGCAAGCCTGAGCCCGGCACTGATCGACCGGCTGCTCCAGTTTCGAACAAGCCTCGCCCACCTCCTCCATGAGATCCTGCCATGACGTGTCAGTGTGCAAGCTGCCTGCACAACCGGCTGTTGGGGATCGGCAGCCTACTTGCTCGTGGAAGGACGAGCATGGCGGCCACGGCCCTTCAGACGGTGACGTCCGAGCTTGGCGACTATGTCGCCAAAGCAAAGGCTGCTGCGCCCATTCGCCATCTGCGTAAGCCTCCCGGTTCAGCCATGGCTGTTCAGCGGGCTGAACGCCTCAGGCGCCTGCTGGCCACGCAGCCACAGCTTCGTGCAGTAGCGGCGAAAGCCTTGGGTGTTCGCCCAGCCGACGTCGACGCCATCAGCCAGGGTCGCGTGTTCCTCTCTGCCCAGCGCTGGCGGAAACTGTTCGACGCCGTTGAGCCTGTCGGCGACGACGCAGCATGAACAACACACCGGGGGTAGGACATCTTCCCGACCCCTTCGCCCTAGTACCGCTGTCGTCCCTTCTTGCACATAAAATGGAGGATTTACTTTGAAAAAGCCTGAAGGCCCACCAAAGCAACTGACTACGGAAGCAAAACGATGGTGGTTGCAGCTCTCCAGTGAGTACCAGATCGATGATGAGGCTGGCCTGCTGGTTCTTCAGACGAGTCTCGAGGCATTCGACCGGATGAGGGACGCACAAAAGCAGATCAAGAAGGATGGAATGACTTCCAAGGACCGCTTCGGGCAAACGAAGAGTCATCCGCTGCTGGCCGTTGAGCGTGATGCACGTGCGCAGTTGCTTGCTGGGCTGAAGGCCTTGAACTTGGACATCGAGCCCCTGAACGACCGGCCGGGCCGTCCGCCCGGCTCGAAGATGTAGGAAAAGCCATGCCCACCAAGCGTGTCCGCCGGCGCCGACACCGCGCCGAAAGCCTGAGTGCGTACCAGATCAGCTACCTGCTGGACTGCGCGCCGCCGGAGGTCCCGGAGTCGGATGTTTGGTGGCGCTATACGGAAGTAGGCTGTGACCGACCCGATT